>JAMPYE010000077.1 GCA_023700825.1 Thermoanaerobaculia bacterium
AGTAGCTCTCCTGCAGGAGGTCGTCAGCGACCTGCCGGTCGCCGGTGATGCGAGTGAGGAAGAGCCAGAGCCCGCGAGAGGTCCGCTCGTAGAAGGCGCGAAACGACTCCTCGTCCATGAGCGAGGACGAGACCTCGGCGGTCTCGTCCTTTGCGTCACGCAGCAACGCGATCTCGCGGGTCACGGCAGTCGTCGTCATCTCTCGCCAAGTGTACGCGCGGAACCGAGCTCTGTTTCAGTCGATTCGGGGGGAGGCGGCAGGATTCCGAGCCGGCGCGAGACGATCCAGGCGACGAACGCGGAGAGCACGAAGCCAAGTCCCGCGCAGAGCGCGAGCACGCCGAGCGTGGAGACCGAGCCAGCGACGTCGGGATGGAGCCGCCCGCTGACGAACTGGAGGCCGAAGCCGAGCATCACGAGGACGATGCCTGCCTGCGCCGACCAGAGGATGCGGCCGACGGGCGCCGCGATCGGAGGTGCGCTCCCTGTCGAAATCGGCGAGATCGCCGACTGAATGAAGTTCTTCCCCGTCTCGCTCTGCACGTAGCGCATCAGGTCCTCGTGCGAGGTGAAGCGGTCGAGGAGCTTGTTGTAGATCTCCGTCTGGACCCTGGAGACACGGCTCCAGCGGCGATGCTCCAGGAGCGTCTTGATCAGCCAGCTCGCGGCGCCGAAGATCGTGATCATCACGACGAAGACCTGGATGCCTTCCATCATCTGGCGCGTCGCGCGGACAGCCGCGGGCTCGGGCGCCTCGTCGCCTGCCACGCGCACGTGCTCGAGGTAGTACGACGCGTTCTGCGGCACCTCCGGGTGCGCGGCGACGAAGTCGCGCAGCACGGGATAGGCGGAGATCCACGCCTCGTTCCGGAAGAGTGTCGGGTCGAGCTTGAGCATCACGCCGACTTCGTTCGGATGCCGTTCGAGGATCGAGATGAGCTGCTCCCGGGTGGAACGGCTGTCGAAGGTGTCGGCGGCTTCGGGTGCCGCGACCGCGGAGGTCGAAGTCGTCGCGGTCGTGGTCGCGGCGGGGGCGGTACTCGCCTGCTGCGCCGACGCGGCGATCGCGGACGAAGCGATCAGCAGGCAGAGGGCAAGGTGACGAAGGGCTGAGTTCGATTTCGAGGTCATGGTGGCTCCTTGACCTCTGAATACGCGGCGGAACCGAAAAGGTGGACAGCGGGTGGGGGGAGTCCGGAACCGTCGCCGCGGAAAGGCTGACGCCGGGTCGAGTTGCCGCGCTCGTTCGAAGCCGTCCAGCTCCGGAATCCTGGATTGCCTACTTCGGGATTCCCATGAGGCGGTGGATCGCGGCCACGAGCTCGGTCGGGTTGACCGGTTTCGTCATCGTCAGGTTGAAGCCCTCGGCGATGGCCCTGGCGAGCACGTCGTGCTGCGCGTACGCGGTCAGCGCGATGGCGGGGATCTTCCCTCCCTTCTCCGGGGGGAGCTTCCGGATGTCGCGGATGAGCGAATGCCCGTCGCAGATCGGCATGTGCATGTCGCTGACCAGGATGTCGAACGAGCCGATCTCGTGCTTCTGCAGCAGTTCGTCGGCGTTCGAAAAGGTCGTCACGACGGCGCCTTCGCGAGTGAGCAGCGCGGAGAGGAGCTTCAGCGTGAGTCGCTCGTCATCGACGAGGACGATCCGCAGCCCTTCGAGTCCCTGCCGGCTTCCCTGATTCTCGGTCATCGATCCTTCGGCACGTCGGCACGCTGACGCGCGGCGCGCGAGTTGTCGCAGTATTGCCCACTTCCTGTGCAGTTTCGCCCAACGACGCGAGGTGGGGATGAATTCCGCGGCATGGATCGGCTGCCCCGGTCACACCGCTGCGTGAACGGCGTCACGACTCGCTGCTCGGAGGGCGTACTACCTTGTCGGCGGCCAAAAGGAGGCTTTTTCATGCTACCCAAGCGCATTGCCATTCTCGGCGCAGCCGGACGGGATTTTCATAACTTCAACACCGTATTCCGCGACGACGCGAGCGTCGAAGTGGTCGCATTCACTGCCACGCAGATCCCCGGCATCGAGGGCCGAACCTATCCGGCCGTCCTCGCCGGCGCTCGGTATCCGAAAGGCATCCCGATCGTCGACGAGAAGGAACTCGAGTCGCTGATCCGGGAAAAGAAGGTCGACGTCTGCGTATTCTCGTACTCGGACGTGTCGTACGCGCACGTCATGCACATGGCGGCGCTCTGCAACGCCCGCGGCGCCGATTTCTGGCTCCTTGCCGCCGATCGCACCATGATCCAGTCGAAGAAGCCGGTGGTCGCCATCACCGCGGTCCGCACCGGCTCGGGAAAGAGCCAGACCACGCGCTGGATCTCACGCGTCGTGAAGGAGACGGGCAAGAAGGTCGTCGCCGTCCGCCACCCGATGCCCTACGGCGACCTGGCAAAGCAGGCGTGCCAGCGTTTCGCCAACTTCGAGGACCTGACGACGGAGAAGTGCACCATCGAGGAGCGCGAGGAGTACGAGCCGCACATTGCAAACGGCTTCGTCGTCTACTCGGGAGTCGACTACGGGCTGATCCTCGCGCAGGCGGAGAACGAGGCCGACATCGTGCTATGGGACGGCGGCAACAACGACATGCCGTTCTACAAGCCGTCGATCTACATCTGCATCGCCGACCCGCACCGCGCGGGACACGAAACGTCGTACTACCCCAGCGAGACGAACTTCCTCCGTGCCGACGTCATCGTCATCAACAAGTGCGACACGGCTGACGAGAAGAACATCGGCGCCATCGAGGATGCCGCGCGCAGGCTGAATCCGGCAGCGAAGGTGATCCGGGCGAAGTCGCCGGTCACGCTGAACGATCCCGCGATGGTCAAAGGGAAGAAGGCGCTCGTCATCGAGGACGGTCCGACGCTCACCCACGGGGGCATGAGCTTCGGCGCCGGAGTCGTCGCCGCTCGCGCCGCGGGAGCCGCCGAGATCGTCGATCCGACCCCGTACGCCGTCGATTCGATCGCGGCGACCTACGCCAAGTATCCCAACGCGCAGGGAATCCTCCCGGCGATGGGCTACGGCCCGAAGCAGATCGAGGACCTCGAGGAGACGATTCGCCGCACTCCGTGCGACGTCGTCGTGATCGGGACGCCGATCGATCTGACCCGGATCCTCAAGATCGAGAAGCCCATGGTTCGCGCCGGCTACGAGCTCGAAGTCGACGACCCCGCGCTTCGCGACATGATTCTCGCCGCGGTTCGCGGCTGATCCCGATGAGCGCCCGGCGGCATTCGTGCCGCCGGGCCTTTTTATTCGCGACGAACCCCTTGCAACCGGGACGCTTCCGTAGCACTCTACGCGCCATGAAAATGATGCGCACTCTACTCGCCACCGTTCTCATCGCGTCGTTCGGATTCGCGGCCGTCGCCGAGGACATTCCTGCACCTCCCGACGTCGCAGCCGTTCCTGACGATGCCGAGAAACTCGCTTCGGGACTCGCCTCGAAGGTTCTCCAGAAAGGCACGGGCTCGGAGCATCCGACGAAGGACAACATAATCACTGTTCACTACACCGGCTGGACGACCGACGGGAAGATGTTCGACAGCTCCGTCAGGCGCGGCGTGCCGATCACTTTTCCTTTGAATCGGCTCATTTCCGGCTGGGGAGAGGGCATCCCTCTCATGGTCATCGGTGAAAAGCGCCGTCTCTGGATTCCCGAGGAGCTCGCGTACAAGGGGCGCCAGGGCGCGCCCGCCGGAATGCTCGTGTTCGACATCGAGCTGATCGATTTCCAAAGCCTGTCGGCGCCTCCGGATGTCGCCGCGGCACCCGCCGACGCCGTGAAGGGACGTGGAGGGCTGCGCTCGAAAGTGCTCCGCGCCGGCACCGGGAAAGTGCACCCCGACGTGAACAGTCTGGTGACGGTGAATTACATCGGCTGGAAGACCGATGGAACGATGTTCGACTCGTCGTTCAACCAGCGTGCACCGGCCAAGTTCCAGCTCAACCAGGTCATCCGCGGCTGGACCGAAGGCGTTCAGCTGATGGTGGAAGGTGAGCGTCGCCGCTTCTGGATTCCCGAGAGCATGGCGTACGAGGGGAAGCAGGAGCCAAGGGGCACGCTGGTCTTCGACGTCGAGCTGCTCTCGATCGAATAGCTCGCTCTACTTCTCGATTGGATGAGGGGGCACGGCCTACCGTGCCCCCTTTTTTGTCTCCGCGATTCCCCTCCGCCTAACCCTTCACGACCGCGATCGGGCGCAGGCGCGCGACCTTCGTCGCGATCCCCGCGCGATGCACGACCTCGACGACCGCGTCGACGTCCTTGTACGCCTCGGGTGCTTCCTCGACGAGCCCGGCGTTCGATCCAGCGCGCACCGAGATGCCGCCACGCCGCAGCCGCTCCCGCAACTCGCCGGCGTCGACCTCCCGCTTCGCCTTCGATCGCGACATCCTCCGGCCGGCGCCGTGGCAGGCAGAGCCGAAGCTGGTGTTCATCGCCTCGCGGCGCCCGGTGAGAAGGTACGACGCGGTTCCCATGCTGCCGGGAATCAGCACCGGCTGTCCCTCGAACGCCCGCGTCGCCCCTTTGCGATGGACGACGACGCGCCTCGAATGACCGCCGATCAGGTGCTCTTCGATCTTGGCGATGTTGTGCGCCACGTCGTAGACCAGCTCCAGGGTGCCTCCCGAAGCGCCGAAGACGGCGTGCCACGCGCGGCGCACCTCCGAGGTGATGAGCTGCCGGTTTGCCCAGGCGAAATTGGCCCCCGCGCTCATGGCGCCAAAGTAATCGCGCCCCTCTGCGGAGCGGAACGGAACGCAGGCGAGTTCCCGGTCGGGGATGCGGATGGCGTGCTTCGTCATCGCGCGCGTCATCGTCTTGAGGTAGTCGGTCGCGACCTGGTGACCGAGCCCTCGTGACCCGGTGTGGATCAGCATCACGACCTGACCCTCCGTTATCCCGTGCATCGCCGCGGCCTCTGCGTCGAAGACCCGCTCGACGAGGTCGACCTCGACGAAGTGATTCCCCGCTCCCATCGTGCCGAGCTGATCGGCTCCGCGCTGCTTTGCCTGGCGCGAGACGAGCGCGGGATCGGCGTCGGTGAGCGTGCCGCGCGACTCGGTGCGATCGAGGTCCGCCTCGGTGCCGTAGCCGAGCTCGACCATTCGTTTCGAGCCGAAGGCCAGCACGCGGTCGAGATTCGCTTCGTCGAGGCGCAGCACGCCGCCGCGGCCGACTCCGGACGGCACTTCCCGCGAGAGTTGCTGAACCAGCGCTTCCAGATGTGCGGAGACGTCATGTCGCGTCAGCGTCGAGCGCAGCATCCGCACTCCGCAGTTGATGTCGTAGCCGATTCCCCCGGGAGAGATCACTCCCTCGTCGAGGTCGAAGGCGGCGACGCCGCCGATGGGGAATCCGTAGCCCTCGTGCGCGTCAGGCATCGCGATGGCATATCGGCGGATGCCCGGGAGGGTGGCGACGTTGACGAGTTGATCGAGAGAGCGGTCGCCGTGGATGTCGTCGAGCATCGACTCGGACGCATAGAAACGCGCGGGCACGCGCATGTCGTCACGGTAGCTGCGCGGGATCTCCCACAGCGACTCCGAAATACGTTCCAGGCTCGATCGATTCATTTCGTAGGAGGCGAGAGGCCAACGGTGGACGCCGATGAGCAGCCAACGAGTTCGGCAGCTCGCTCAGTGGGCCGATCGGCCGGACTGCGTTTCACTTCGCATTCCGCATTCCGCATTCCGCAAGCCGCGTTGCTCCTTTCAGATATCGAAGACCAGCGTTGTCGACAACTCGCCATCGACGCTCCGGATCTCTGCTTCGTGATAGGTGACTGCTTTCACGTCTCGCTCCCAGCTCTCGACCGCGCGCATCGCGATCGAGGCGACCAGACGCTGATCGCCGAGCTCGAGGAAGTCGATCTGGCCGGGCAGGAAGTGGTGCGTTTCGAGCAGCAGAAGCAGCTCGTTCAGGAAATCGACGAGGAGCGCCGTCGAGTCGTGGGCTTTGACGGTCAGGGTGATCGTCTCCCCGATGCCGGCGGCCCGCAGCGGCCGCACGAGCTCGAAAAGCGCATCGCTCGCTTCGCGAAAGAGCGAGGTGAGCTCTCCAGTGACGAGCCGCACGCGAACGTCGGCTATATGCGGGAGGATCTCGTGCATCGCTCCCTATGGTAGACCTCCGGGCCGTCAGCGGTCCGCCGCGACCTTGTCTTGGGCCCGTGTCGCCGCTCCCGGTACGGCCACTTTGCGGATCACCGTCATCACCGGGCAGCCGGCGTGACGGAGGATACGCTCGGTCGTCGTTCCAATGACGGTGGTGTCGACGAAGCGGCGGTGCTGCGCACCGACGACGATCATGTCGGTCTCGAGCTTGCTCGCGAGGTCGAGAACGGTCTCCGCCGCGTGGCCGCTGATGACGAGCTCCTTGTAAAGGCAGCGATGGCGGATATCGTGAGGAATCCACTCGCGAAGCGCTTCGAGATCGCCCTCGTGCGGCTCGCTGCGCCCCGCCTCCACCACGTGCACGACGTAGATTTCGCCGTCGGACGCCTCGGCGAGCGAGCCGGCGACGACCATTGCGTCGTGCGCCACGTCGCTGTAGTTGACCGGGCAAAGCAGGCGGTTCATTCGCCCGCGATCCCCCGTCGGTTCCTCGGTGCGATGCCTCACGGTGATGACCGGCACGTCGAGCTCGTGCAGCACCGATTCGGCGACCGACCCGAGCAGCGCTCTGCGCCAGCCCGACCAGCCGTGTGTTCCCATCACGACGGCGTCGGCCTTCCATTCGTTCGCCGTCTTCAGGATCGCGTGGACCGGAGTGTCGGTGACGACCCTGGCCTCCCAGCGGGCGCCGTCTCCGACGTGCTCGCGCAGGTACTCGACCAGGCGCGTCGTGGCCGCGTTTTTCATCTCGCCGAGGTTGTCCTCGTACCAGCCGACCGGAATGTCGGCGTAGGCGATCGGCGGCACGAAGGTGTCGGCGAACAGGGCGAGGATCTCGGCGCCGTAACCCGAGGCGAACCTCCGGGCCGTCGCGAGCGCGACGGTGGACGTATCGGTGAAGTCGACGGGAACGAGGACACGTTTTGGAAGGAAGCCGTCCATGGCTCCTCCTTTCCGGGCAAAGGCCCCAATTCAATATGGATCCGGCGTCCGCCAGGCTGCGAGTCCGTGAGTCACCCCTCGCCGAGGCTCCCGTCACATTCGTGACGCTCAACCCGCACTGTGACTTTCGTCACGGCGAGAGGTAACCCAGACCGCCCCTGCGTTTAGCACGACGGAGCACAATTGCCCTTAGCCCCGGCAAGGCAGGTTCTGATTGCGAAGAGTCAGTGCCAGAAACCTCGATCTTCTGGTCGCTTTCGTAACGGAGGTCGCGGCGGCGCTCGCCATCGCGTGGCTCCTGTACGAGATGGTGGTCCAGTGGGCGAGACTTACAGGACGGATGTAGGCAGGGGCACGCAGAGGGAGGTCCGATGCGCTCGTCTCCGTATGGTTTCGAGATCGTGGAGAACTGCTCGAATTGCAGTCTCCGAGATGGAACGTTTTTTTGCAGCCTCGGCAGCGCCGCGCTGAAGGCGTTTGACCAGGCATCGGTGGCGTCCGTTTATCCGGGCGGCTCGGTGCTCTACGTCGAAGGCCAGACGG
The DNA here is from genome assembly GCA_023700825.1 of Thermoanaerobaculia bacterium. Classification (GTDB taxonomy): domain Bacteria; phylum Acidobacteriota; class Thermoanaerobaculia; order Gp7-AA8; family Gp7-AA8; genus JACPDH01. The sequence goes on from JAMPYE010000077.1 coordinate 7,616, forward strand.
CGCGCGGCGTCTTCATGATCTGCCGCGGCAAGGCGAAGCTGAGCATCGCATCGCGCGACGGGAAGAGCCTGATCACGCGGGTCGCGCACGCGGGCGAGCTCCTGGGCGTGGGGAGCGCGATTCTCGATGCGCCGTACCAGGCGACGGTCGAGACGATCGAGCCGTGCCAGATACGGCACGTCAAGCGCGAGGAGTTCGTCAAGTTCATCCGGGAGCATGCCGACGCGTGCTACCGCGTGACCGAGCAGCTCAGTCACGAGTGTCACAACGCGAACGACCACATCCGTTCGCTCGGGCTCTCCCACTCCGCATCCGAGAAGCTCGCGCACCTGATTCTCGCCTGGTGCGAGGAGTCCGGCAAAGAGGGGTCCACGGGCACGCGCCTCAAGATGATGATGACGCACCATGAGGTGTCGCAGCTGATCGGCACCTCCCGCGAGACGGTCACCCGGATCCTCGGCGAGATGCGTGAGCGCGGAATCCTCTCGATCCGCGGCTCGACGATGGTCGTCCACAACAAGGCAGCGCTCGAGGCGATGGTGCTGCTGTAGGTCGTGCGGGCGGAGGTTGTGGAGGATAGTTGTTAGTTGTTAGTTCTTAGTTGTTAGACAGTCAGCGAGAAGGGCGCGGGCTTGGGCGGCTCGCGCCTTTTGCTTTCGGCATCGCTGGCGGCTCGATTCGCCGCCAGCCGATTCCTCTCTCCTTCACGCTGCCTGTCTAACAACTAACAACTAACAACTAACCCCGCCCCCCTCCGGGTCGATCTGCCCGCGCGACTGGCCACACGTCACCGGCCAGCGGTGCGAGCTTTCACATCCGCCGGTGCCCGATCTCCTGTTCTCCCGCGCGTCGAGGATCCATTCTCTTCTCGTGACGGCAGTCGGAAGGAGGACGAAGTGAAACCCAGTTCGAGCCGGCGTGTATGCGATCTCGCGACGGATTTCCCGACGATCATCCCCGCACTGGAGGATCTCGGAATCGACTACTGCTGCAGGGGCAGCCGGACGCTGCTGGAGGCGTGCGACTCGGTCGGAGTGGATGCCGACGAGTGGCTCGAGCAGCTCGGAGAGATCGAATCGGCTGACACGGGCGAGGGAGAAATCCCGCTGCGCCAGTGGAACAAGGAGACTCTCACCGCGTTGATCAATTTCATCGTCGGCGAGCATCAGACGTTCGAGCACCGCGAAATGGTCCACCTCGCGGCGCGTCTCGAACGGGCCCGCCGCAGCCACGGGGCGCAATACCCCGTCATCGCGCGAGTCGCACACATTTTCCGGCGCATCAGCGAGACACTTCAAATCCATTCGCATCAGGAGGAGCGGGACCTGTTCCAGCGCATCGAAGAGATGGAGCAGGCCCTCACCGCGGGACACGAAGAGCCCCTGCGTTACGAAAGGAGTCTCAGCGAGCGCGTCCTGATCGAGTTCCTCGAACATGACGTGATCGACGAGAAGCTGCGCACGATGCGCGAGTTGACCGCCGATTACCGGCTGCCGTCCGATGCTCCCCGCTCCGTGCTGGCGCTATGGGCCGACCTGCGCAAGTTCGACCGCCACCTGCAGCGGCACATCCATCTCGAGAACAACATCGTCTACCCGCGGGCGATCGCGATGGAGAGCGGCGCGAAGCTCGCGCAGGGAGTATTCGGGTAAGGCAGGCGCGAGGGAGTTGTCAGTTGTTAGTTGTTAGACAGGCTGCGCCACTGCCACGGCTGGTTTCGTCTCGAGGGTTCGTTCGTGTTGCGTCTTCTCGCCGCGAGTCAAAGCCCTTTAGCTTCACGCTGCCTGTCTAACAACTAACAACTGACAACTAACAACTAGAAACTAGCGACCGGCCCCGCCACCCGCCCCAGAAACCGCCCCACCACTGCCACGAACTCCTCCGCGTGCGTTACGTACGGCAGATGCCCTGCGCGGCGAATCTCGTGGTAATCGCAGTGCGGAAGCGCGCGCGCCATCTCCACCGCGCGGGCCCGTGGGACGAGATGGTCGGAGAGGCCGTGGATGACGAGCGCGGGAGCCTCGATTTCCGGGAGCCTCGGGAGCAGGTTGGTCGCGAAGATCGTGCGCAGCCTTCGCGCCCGCTCCTTTGCCGAGATCGCGACCGTGTCTTCGATGATGGCCGATAGGCCCGCGGGATCGATGTCGAACCCGCCGACGACGCGTGCGGTGATCGGGGCGAGCGGCGCGGCCGCGAGCTGGAGCGCCGGGATGACGTGCCGCATGAACGGCAAGGTGCCGAGGCGTGTGCCGTTCGCGAAGGCGGCGGTCAGGATCAGCCCGGAGGTCACGCGACTCATGCGCAGCGCGGTGTTGATTGCCACCAGGCCGCCGAACGACGTCCCGAGCAGCACGGGACGATCGAAGCGCGTGATGTACTCGGCGATGACTTCGGTGAGCGACTCGACGGGATTTCCCGGGTACGGCCTGTCGAGTGGGCCACTCACCATGCGAACGTCCCAACACGCCGCAAGAGGCGCGAGCCGTGCGAACGAGCGCCCCGACGCCGAGAAGCCGGGAATGCAGACGAGCGTGCGGCGCGCGTCCCGCACTCTGCCCGGGAACGTGTACTCGCGGAGAGGCAGGCCGCCGACGACGAGGTCTTCCGACGGCAGCCCGAACTCGCCGGCGGAGACCGGAGCGCCCACTGGCCCGAGGGCCATGATCTGCGGCGACATCGGCCGCAGAATAAGCGAGATTCCCCTCGTTGCGTCGTGACTGTGATGCCCCGGCGATGTGACTGGCGCCCCGCGAAGCGGTGTGCGACTGCTTCGCAGCCGTCCCTCGCAGTTCGCCGGTCACACCTGCGGGGTGACCAGTGGAACTGCCGCGAGCCGATTCTCGACATAAGTAGGATGAAAGAAGGAGGCTGGGGTGTCTTCGTCTCATCGCGAGGGACCCGCGTTGATCATCTTCGAGCTCGGCCGGCTCGCGAGGTTCGGCGAGCAGCGGCTCTGCGTCGAGGAAATCATCTGCGTGTTCGACGAGGCGGCCGAGCTCGACGTGCGCCACATGGTCCTCGAAGTCGCCGGCCCGCTCCGCGCCGACGATCTCGTGATGCTCGCGTCGAGCGCCGCGAAGAGGGTGGAGCACGTGACGCTGGCGGTCGAGCCCGGATTCGCGCTCGATTCGTCGGTCGCGTCGGAGCTCGGCGACGCCGGGGTCTGTGACGTGGCTCTGCCGTTCGACGTCTTCGGGAACCTCGACGCGGTGCCTCGCGAGACGATCGACATGCTGCGAGACGAGGGACTCGGTGTTCGCGCGATTGCCCCCGCATGGCCGGGCCTCTGCGACGTCGCGAGCGTCGCTCTGCGCCTGGCGTCGATCGGAGTCACCCGCCTTCAGCTGAACGTCACCTGCGGTTCGGCTCACTGTTCGCTTACGGCAGGGATGGTGGAGCGGCTTGCGCGCTCGATCGTCGAGGTGGCGCGGTCGGGCCTTCTCGCGATGATTGTGACCGAGCTGCCGCTGGTCATGCGCATCGACATCGAGGCGTCGCGCGCCGCCGGAGATCGCGGGCGGACGATTCCGCGGGCGCCGATCGAGCTCGACGACAGCCGGACGACCATGCGGATCGGCAGAACCGGCGACGTCATTCCGTCGCGGGCGCTTCCCCTCGTGGCCGGCAACGTGCGTCGCCAGCGGCTCGACGGGATCTGGAGCGTATCGAAGATTTACCCGAGACTGCGCGATCGAGAGCGGCTCGTCGGACGCTGCGGCGACTGCGTCTGGCGCGACCTGTGCGGAGGATCACGCGCCAGGGCATGGCATGCGGAAGGCGACTATAGCGCGGCTGATCCCGCGTGCGCCCTCCCGCTGACGCCCGCGACGGTGGGTGCTCGTCTCGCTACGGCATGAATCGCTGCGGCGGGATCGAGTCGTCGACGATGAGGCTCAGCTCGGCACACGTTCTGATCGTCCAACGCGTGCTCTCGTCCCCCCTCTCATAAGCGTCGCAGAGAAGATCGACCTGTTCGCTGTCCTCGTGCGACCAGAGAGTGAATCCCTCCTACGGCTGCTCGGGGGAGTGCGTTTTCTTCTTCGTCCAGCCCGCGCCTCCGAGAGCGTACCGGACGTAGCCGCGCTCCCGTGCGATCCTGTAGTAGGGCAGCGCGATATCGCTCTCGTAGCGGTACGCGACGTCGCCCGGGTTCGCCGTCACCTGACCTCCGCGCGCGAAGATCACCATCCGCTCGAGAAACTTCGGCACGTCGCCGCGCGCATTCGCCCGCTGTTCGTCGAGTGCGTGGCTGAGCTCGTCCGCGATTCGCGCACGGAGACTCCGGGCTCCCGCGCTCGCGTTTTCCGAGAAGCGCAGCCCCGACTGGTAGATCGTGAGCCCCTCGGAGAACGTGTCGAACTTGCAGCGAATCACGCTCGCCGTCAGTTCGATCGGCGTGTCGTGCCACTCGAACGAGACTCTCACTTCGGAGCCGACCTTCAGCGGGAAGTCGTGCTCCGCGCGGAGGCCAGTTAGGCTCACGTCGCGAATCACGATGCCCCGCCCCCCGATCTTTCCGGCGAGAGCCTTTGCCAGGTGAATGCGCGCGATTGCGCGCATCCTTGGAGTCCGCGACATCCGGGTCATCTTCTCATTGTCGATCGCCGAGGCGTCGGACACCGATGTTCGAGGTCGCGCTGCGACGTGACTCTCCTTACATGAGGAAGGTCAGCGTGTCACGGGCTGCGGGGAAAAACGGAGAATCGAGATTTGAGAGATGGGAGACCGGCCGTTGTGTGTCTGCTGAAATGAAAGGGGCGGAACGGCAGGAGAGACCCAGTGCGGACCGGTTCCAGCTCATATTCAGC
>JAMPYE010000078.1 GCA_023700825.1 Thermoanaerobaculia bacterium
GAGGCGACGCCGCCGATGACCCGGCGGACATGGAGCACCTGCCTGAAGAACTCATTCTCCTGGCGAAAGACGAGCGCTCCGCCGCCAACGTCGGAGTGCCCGCCGAGGTACTTCGTCGTCGACTGCAGCACGATGTCGGCTCCGAGCTCGATCGGCCTCTGCAGCGCCGGCGAGGCGAAGGTGCTGTCGACGAGAAGCGCCGCGCCGGCCTCGCGGCAAAGTGACGCGAGCTCCCGGAGGTCGACGACGTTCATCAACGGATTCGAGGGCGACTCTCCCCAGACGAGTGCAGCCGGTCGCTTCAACGCCGTGCGCACGTTCTCGAGATCGCGCATGGAGACGAGGTCGTACTCCAGCCCCCAGCGTTTCATGAAGTCGCCCGCGAGCAGCCGGAAGGCGTAATAGCTGTCGTCGGTGAAGATGACGCGCGACCCCGCGGGGAGCGCCTGCACCACTGCGGCGCCGGCGGCCATTCCGGAAGCGAACGCGAGCGACCTGCTTCCCGAGTCGATCGCCGCGAGCGCCGCTTCGAGCCTCGATTGCGTCGGATTCGCCTCCCGGGCGTACCGATACCCGTGAAACTGCGTTCCGTCGGCAGCGAGCTCGTACGTCGTGGAGAGGTGAATCGGCGGAGCGACGGCGCCGGTCTCGTCGTCCAGCTCCCCTCCCGTGTGCGTTGCTATGGTCTCGAATCGCATGGCGCCTCCGTACAGCCCGGCATTATGGCCGCCCCGCTCATCCGCGAGAAGCCTCCCGCATCGACACGCGAACTTCACTCGACCTCCACGCACAGGTAGACTGAGGCGGCACCGCGCTCGCTCGCGCGGCGATTGCTGCCCTCTACGCTCGAATGCCAAGACCGCTCGGACAATCAGTCATCCTGCGCGCCGCCTGGGTGGTAGGCACCGCGGTCAGCTATGCGTTGCTCGATCGTCTCGCAGCGAATTTCCAGATCGAGCAGGGCGTGTCGGTACTCTTCCCCGCCACCGCAGTAGCGATCGTCGCATGCATGAGCTTCGGCGTGTGGGGCGCGATCGGCGTCGTGCTCGGAACGGCAGCCGCCCCGTGGGCGAACCTTCAGTCCGGACCGGAGATCCTGATGTTCGGGATGATCAACGCGATCGAGGGGACCGTGCCCGCGACGCTGTTCCGCCTTCGAGCCGGCCTTTCGCGCGAGCTGCGCGACCCGAGATCGCTCGTCGCATTTCTCGTCAGCGGGACGCTGCTCAACACGGCGCTGAGCGCCGCGCTCGGCACCTCGCTGCTGCTGGCCGAAGAAACGGCGACACCGTTCGGGCAGAGGTTTCTCGTCTGGTGGCTCGCCGATTTCTCCGCCGCGCTCCTGCTCGCGACGCCGCTGCTGGCGTTCGGAGGAAGTCTTCTGCGGCGCATGGGGAGCGACGCTTCGTCCGGACCGAGGCGGCCTCTTTCGATCACGAACGCGCTCCAGATCACCGCGGCGATCGTCCTGCTCGGCTGGTTCGCGTCGTCCGTCGTTCGGAACGTCGTCGGCACGCGGCTCGAGGCCTCACGCCTCGCGCATCAGCAGCGTGCGAACGACGCGAGGATGCTGCTCGATCGCCTGCACTCGAACTTCCTGCACGCCCAGAGCCTTCAGGCGCAATCGCCGCTGGAGGCGGGGCCCTCGCGAGCGGTTCGCTTTGGAGAGACGGCACAGCTTCACCGGGGGCTGATGGCGGAGCTCCAGCCCCTTCTCGCCACCTCGACTCCGGCGGCGTCCGATCAGTTCCGGCGGCTGGGCACGAAATCGGAGACATGGTTCCTCTCGGCCCGCGAGATCGTCCAGGCGGGCGCGAGCGCCTCGCCGCTCGACATTCAGGCGACGACGCTCGGACGCGAGTTCCTCAACCTGCGGACCTCCATCGAAAACTCGGATTCGATCGCATGGCTGGAGTTTCGTCGCATGCGAGAGCGCCTCACGGTCCTCGGCTTCGCGATCGACGGGGTCGTGTTCCTCATCCTGGTGGTCGCCTTCACCACGCTGATGTCCCGCATCTCCCGCCCGCTGGAGGACCTCCATCGATCGATCGAGATGCTCGGCCACGGAGGACTCCGTCCGGGTGCGACCGCGGAAGACGCCGCGTTCGTCGAGATCCGCACGCTTCACGCGACGATCGATCGCGCGGCCGCGGAGCTTCGCCAGCGGGAGCAGGAACTGCAGCAGCAGACCCGCCTGGCCGTCGACGCCTCGAGGCACAAGAGCGAGTTCCTTGCAAAGATGTCGCACGAGCTGCGCACGCCGCTCAACGCCATCCTCGGGTTCACGGAGCTTCTGCGGGAGGGCGGTGATTCTCTCGATCCCGCCAGGCGCGCCCGCTTCGTCGAGAACGTGCTCCGGAGCTCTCGCCTGTTGCTCAGCATGATCAACGACCTGCTCGACCTCGCGCGCCTGGAGTCCGGGTCGATCTCCTTCGAACCGAGGCCCGTCGACGTGCGCATCGTCGTCCGCAACGCGGCTGCAGCGGTCCAGGCGTCGCTCCTGGAGAAGCAGCAGACACTCGCCCTCGACCTGCCCGATGAGCCAGCCATCGGGCCGATCGATCGCGAGAAGGTCGAGCAGGTGGTCGTGAAGCTGCTCTCCAACGCGATCAAGTTCAGCGACTCCGGAGCGGAGATCGTCGTCCGGGCCCGCCAGACCGGCCTGGACACCGAGATCGAGGTCACCGACCGCGGCATCGGAATCCACCCCGACGACCATGAAAGAATTTTCGAGAGCTTCGAGCAGGTCTACTCGACCGGAGATCTGTCACAGGGCACGGGTCTGGGCCTCACGCTCGCGAAGCGCTTCGTCGAAGCGCAGGGCGGAGTGATCTCGGTGCGAAGCAACGAAGGGCCCGGGGCAACCTTCACCGTCCGCATTCCGCGAGGGACCGTCGCATGACCACCGAAGAGCTCACCCCGCCCGAACCGCGCCGCTTCCGCCTCTTCTCCATTGCCGGAACCACCGTCGACGTCCGTCCGAGCTTCCTCATCCTGGTCGGATTGTTCGTTCTGCTTGCGCTCGATCAGGACCGCCCGCGCGTTCCTCTCGAGATCGCCCTTCTCTGGATACCGGTCCTGTTCAGCAGCGTGCTGGTTCACGAGCTCGCGCATGCCTCGGTCATCGCGTTGTTCGGGCACGGGCCGAGCGAGATCGAGCTCGGTGGCTGGGGCGGGCAGACCGTCAACCGGCGCAGAGCCGCTTCCTGGCAGGAGATTCTCATCAGCTTTGCGGGGCCGCTGAGCAGCTTCGCACTCGCGCTCGCCTGCTCCGGCGTCCTGCGCCTGCTTCCGCTCGAGTCGACGAACATCATCCTGCTCGCGTTCCTCGGTCAAATGCGCGAGGTGAACGTCGTCTGGGGCATCTTCAACCTCTTCCCGATCTTTCCTCTCGACGGGGGGCAGATTCTGCTTCACGGGCTCGCCCACGTGGTGAAGCAGGCGACCGCCCTCGTCGCGACGACCTGGATCTCGATCGTCCTCGCCGCCGGACTCGGCCTCGCGGCGCTGTTCCTCCTGAAGGCCTACTTCGTCGCCATCATCGCGGCGAGCCTCGTCATGCAGAACTGGGGACAGTGGCAGGCGTGGCGGAGATTCCAGGCGTCGCGTGCGGGTCTTTCCCGGACCGATGACCCGGGCCAGGGGCCCGCACCGCACAGTTTTTGATTCGTGCTAACCTCGAAGAGGCAGCGTTCACTGCCAACTCGCAACTATGTCCATGGAAGCCGGTTCGCGCCCCATCACCGCGGTGATCGACTCGCGTAACGAGAGCGCCCTCGACGGCCTCCTCGTCAGCGAAGCGGACGGTCGCGTCTCGCTCGTGAACCAGCGGCTTCGAGAGATCTTCCGGCTTCCGTCGGCGTTCGTCTTTCCCGAGACGGAAGACGCGGTGCTCGGCGTTCTCCGCCCTCTCGCCGTCGACTGGACGCCGGTGCTCGAGCGCCGCCTCGATTCCCGCACGAACTCGGGAGTTCCGGGCGACATCCAGCTGCGCGACGGACGGGTGCTGATGGTGACGGTCAGCCCGATGGACGACAACCGCCCCTCCGGCCGCGTCTGGTACTTCCGCGACGTCAGCGAGCTGCGACGCTACCAGAAGCTCCAGTCCGCGCTCTTTCGCATCTCCGAGATCGCGCATTCCGCCCTCGACCTCGAGGAGGTCTACGCCTCGCTGCATCGGCTCGTCGGCGAGTTGATGAACGCGAAGAACTTCTACATCGCGATCCGCGACGACCGCGAGCGCGGCATCTGGTTTCCCTACTACGTCGACGCACACGACACGAAGCCCCAGGGCGTCGTTCCGATCGAAGGGATGACGGGCTACCTTCTCGAGAAGGGAGACGCCGTCCTCGTCGACAGGGATGGCTTCGACCGCATGGTCGCCGCCGGCGAGGTCAACCTCGTCGGCACTCCGCCGGTCGACTGGCTCGGGGCACCGCTCAAGCGCGGCGGCGAGACCTACGGCGTCATTTGCGTTCAAAGCTACGACGACTCCGTCCGCCATTCCGAGCAGGATCTCGAGATTCTCAAGTTCGTTTCCCGACACATCTCCGCGGCGATCGAAGCGCGCCGCAAGGAGATCGCGCTTGCGAAATCGGAGGAGAAGTACCGCAACATCTTCAAGCTCGCCCCGGTCGGAATCTACCAGTCGACGATCGACGGGCGCATCCAGACGGCGAACGGCATGCTCGCCCGGATCCTCGGCTACGCGTCGTCCGACGACCTGCTCGGGCTCAACCTCGGCGAGGACATCTATTTCGATCACGCCGAGCGGAGGCGCCTGATCGAGCAGTACCTTCCCGTCGGGCGCGCGTTCGACTGCGAGATCCTCTGGAAGCGCAAGGACGGCAGCCCCGTCTGGATTCAGCTCAACTCGCACGCCGTGCGCGGGCCGTCGGGCGAGGTGTCGCACTTCGAAGGCTTCGTCTACGACATCAGCGGGCGCAAGGAAGCGGAAGAGATCATGCGCACGCAGGCCGCCGCGATGGAAGCGTCGATGGACGGCATCGCGATCATCACCGCCGACGGCCGCATCTCGTATGCGAACCGCTCGTTCCTCAAGCTGTTCGGCTGCGCGTCGGATCGCGACCTGATCGGCTACCACTGGCGAGTGCTCGTCGAGCGACGCGAGATGCTCGCGATACTCCGAAACCTCGTGGTGCCTTTCGAGCGCACCGGCGAGTGGCGCGGAGAGAGCTCCGCCCGCGCGCTCACCGGGCTGCAGTTCCCGGTCGAGATCTCGCTCACCCGAATCGCGCGGCGCAGCGTCGTCTGCGTGATCCGCGACATCACGGAGCGGAACTTCGCCGAGGAGCAGATCCGCCACCTCGCCTACCACGACGCGCTCACCGGTCTTCCGAACCGGCTCCTCTTTCGCGACCGGCTCGCCGTCGCGATCCCGCAGTGCCAGCGGGCCGGGAAACGCCTCGGCGTGCTCTTCCTCGACCTCGACCGGTTCAAGGGCGTCAACGACACGCTCGGCCACAACGCGGGCGACCAGCTGCTCCAGGAGGTCGCTCTGCGCCTGAAGGAGTGCGTGCGCGAGAGCGATACGGTCGCCCGGCTCGGCGGAGACGAGTTCACCCTGCTGATCCCCATGCTCACCGACTCCGACGACGCGCCCCGGCTCGCGCAGAAGATCCTCGACTCGATCCACCTTCCGTTCGACATCGACGGGAGGGAGCTCTTCACCACGACGAGCATCGGCGTGAGCCTCTACCCCGAAGACGGAACCGACGCCGGAACGCTGATCCGAAACGCCGACACCGCGATGTACCAGGCGAAGGAGAAGGGGCGGAACAACTACCAGCTCTTCAACGCGGAGCTCAACACCCGCTCCCTCGAGCGGCTCGCGATCGAGAACGACCTCCGCCGCGCGATCACCGGCCGGGAGTTCGTCGTCTTCTACCAGCCCGTCATGAGCCTCCGAACCGGCCGCGTCTCGGGCATGGAAGCGCTCGTCCGGTGGCAGCACCCTCACCTCGGTCTGTTAGGCCCCGCGACGTTCATCCCGATCGCCGAAGGCTCGGGCCTCATGGACGAGATCGGCGAGATCGTCCTTCGTGCCGCCGCGATTCAGGCCCGGGCCTGGCAACTCGCCGGCTTCACCGGGCTCGGCCTCGCCGTGAACCTCTCCGCGCGCCAGCTCCACGACCCGACGCTCGATGATCGAGTCGCCCGCATTCTGGAGGAGACCGGGCTCTCGTCCGGATCGCTGACGCTGGAGATCACCGAGAGCAGCGCCATGCAGAACCCCGATACCAGCGTCCGCATCCTCGAGGCGCTCAAGTCGCGTGGCGTCCGGATCGCCGTGGACGACTTCGGCATCGGGCACTCCTCGCTCAACTACCTCAAGCGATTCCCCGTCGACGTCCTGAAGATCGACCAGTCGTTCGTTCACGACATCAGTGAGGACGCGGACACTGCCGCGATCGTCAACGGCATCATCGCGCTCGGCCACAAGCTCCGCCTTTCGCTCGTCGCCGAAGGGGTGGAGACCGTAGAGCAGCGCGACTTCCTTCGCGACCACGACTGCGACGACGTCCAGGGGTTCTTCTACTCCGTGCCGCTTCCCGCCGACGCCTTCGAGGAGTACCTGCGCGTGTCGAACGAGCGAAGCGGCCAGTGGACGCTTCGCCCTCAGAAGCTGTAGTGAACCGCGGCGTTCAGGTTCTCGAACTCCTTTGAGAGCTTCTGGCCGGGCGCTACGCGAAAATGAGTGCTGAGGCGGATCGTCAGCTTTCCGTTCGAGGCCTGCGTCGCTGCGATCTCCTCGGGCAGCTCCGTGAGGCGCACGATCACGGGAACGCTGCCCGGGTTCCCTTCGATGATCTCCCTGATCCGCAGGACAGCCGCCTCCGACGCCTCGCGGTACGGCATCTCGACGCAGATCTCGCGCACCTTTGCGTCGCGGATTCCGTCGAGCGGCGCGATCTCGATGCAGTTCAGCTCCGGCGTGATGCTGGGGTCGCCGCTGCGCGCCTGCAGCGCCGTGCCGCCTTCCATACCCGCGCCGGCCCCATTCTCCGCACCCGTCGCAGAGCCGTTCCCGTCGGCCACCGGGAGCTCTGAGCCGGCCTCGGGATGCCCGCCATACTCGTCCTCGAAGTACTGCGCCTGCTGTTCCGCGCTGGCGAGCGAGGCGCTCTTGCCTCCCGGGACCCCACCCGTGTCCTTGACCGCGGCCGTCATGAAGACGGCCACGCCGTTCTCGAGCCAGCGCGCGACTTTCGAGTACATGTCGGCGAAGACGACGACGTCGACGCTGCCGAACTGGTCGTCGAGGACGAACTTCGCCATCAGCTTTCCTTCGTTCGGCCCCTTCTTGATCTTGTTCTTCTTCAGCTGCCCGACGATGCCGCCGATGTGGACGATCTCGTCGACCTTCTGCCAGAGGTTCTCGGTCGACGCGTCCGCGAAGAGCCCGAGCTCCTCCGAGAACTTGTTGAGCGGGTGACCGCTGATGTAGAAGCCCAGAGTCTCCTTCTCGTGAGCGAGCTTCTCCTCCTCGGGCCAGTCCTCGTCGACCTTCGCCGCGGCGGCGGTCGAGCGCGGACGCTCGACTGCGATGGAGGACACGGGAGCGCCGCCGAAGAGCGAGCCCTGGCCTCGCTCCTTCTCCTCGCGGGCCTTGAGCGCCTGGTCCGACGCTCGCTCGATCTCGTCGAAAATCAGCTTTCGCGGGCCCCCGAACGAGTCCATCGATCCCGACTTCACGAGCGCCTCGAGAACTTTCTTGTTGCATGCGCGCAGGTCGATCTTTTCGCAGAAGTCGACCAGGCTCTTGAATCGACCGACGTTCTGCCGTCCGGCGATAATCGACTCGATCGCCCCCTCGCCGACGCCTTTGACGGCCCCCAGACCGAAGCGGATGTTCTCGCCTACGACGGTAAACGAGAAGTTCGACTCGTTCACGTCGGGGGGCAGCAGCTTGATGCCCATCGCCGAGGTCTCGTTGATGAACTTCACGACGCTGTCGGTCTTGTCCATCTCGGACGAGAGCACCGCGGCCATGAAGTGCCGCGGGTAATGGACCTTGAGCCAGGCGGTCTGGTACGCGAGCAACGCGTAGGCGACGGAGTGCGACTTGTTGAAGCCATACCGCGCGAACGGCTCGATGTAGTCGAAGATCTCGCTCGACTTCTGCTTGTCGTATCCCTGGGCGAGCGCTCCCTTCACGAACTTCTCGCGCTCCTCCGCCATGATCTCGACTTTCTTCTTGCCCATCGCCTTCCGGAGGAGATCGGCCTGCCCAAGGCTGTAGCCGGCGACCTTCTGGGCGATTTGCATGACCTGTTCCTGGTAGACGATGACGCCGTACGTCTCCTCGAGCACGTCCTTCATCACCGGGACGATGTATTTCGGCTTCTCGCGCCCGTGCTTTCGCTTGACGAAGACCTCGACCATTCCGGCGTCGAGCGCGCCGGGCCGGTAGAGTGCGTTGAGCGCCGCGAGATCCTCGAAGCGCGTCGGTCGCGCCTTCCGGAGGAGGTCGACCATGCCCCCCGACTCGAACTGGAAGACGCCCTTGGTGCGACCTTCCTGGAAGAGGCGGTAGACCTCCGGGTCGTCGAGCCCTATCTTGTCGACCTCGACGTCGACGCCTTCGCGCGACTTGATCGACTTGATCGCGTCGTCGATCACCGTGAGCGTCCGAAGGCCGAGGAAGTCCATCTTCAGGAGGCCCATCTTCTCGACGACGTTCATGTCGTACTGCGTGACGATTTCGTCCTTGTTCGTGCGGAACAGCGGAACGAAGTTGCTCACGGGCTCGGGCGAGATGATGACCCCGGCGGCGTGCACCCCGGCGTGGCGCGCCAGCCCCTCGAGGCGCGAGCCGATCTCGACGATCCGCTCGACTTCCTTGTCGAGCTTGATCGCCTCTGCGAGAACCGGCGACGACTTCGCGGCGTCCTTGAGCGAGATCGACTCCGGCCCACCCGGAATCGCCTTCGCGATCCTGTCGACGAACGCATAGCTCTGGCCTAACACACGCCCGACGTCGCGGACCACCGACCGCGCGGCCATCGTTCCGTAGGTGATGATCTGCGCCACGTTCTCTTCGCCGTACTTCTGACGGACGTACTCGATCACCTCGCCGCGGCGGCGCATGCAGAAGTCGATGTCGATGTCGGGCATCGAGATGCGCTCGGGGTTGAGGAAGCGCTCGAACAGCAGGTCGAAGTCGAGCGGATCCACGTCCGTGATGCCGAGCGCCCAGGCGACGACCGACCCGGCGGCCGAGCCGCGTCCCGGGCCGACCGGAATCCCGCGATCCTTCGCCTCGCGAACGAAGTCCCAGACGACGAGGAAGTAGCCCGGGAAGCCCATCCGGTTGATCACCTCGATCTCGTGATGGAAGCGCTCGAGATAGGCGGCCAGCGGATGTCGCTTCTTCCCCGCATCGAACAGTGGCGCGAGCCGTTCCAGGCGCTTGTCGAGCCCGGCGCGCGCGACCTTCTCGAAGTAGTTCGCGGGATCGAGACCGGCGGGCACCGGGAACTTCGGGAGGTGGTATCCCTTCGGCTCCAGCTTCAGCTCGATTCGATCGGCGATCGAAAGCGTGTTCGCGATCGCGTCGGGATAGCTCGCGAAGATCTTCGACATCTCGTCGGCGCCCTTCACGTAGAAGTCGTCCGAGTAGAAGCGCATGCGCCGATCGTCGTCGAGCGTCTTCCCGGTTCCGATCGCGAGCAGCACTTCGTGCGCGAACGCGTCGTCCTTGTGCAGGTAATGGGAGTCGTTCGTGGCGACGAGGCGGAGGCCGACTTCGTCGGCGATCTGCTTGAGGCCCGGCAGGATCCTGACCTGGTCGGGGATGCCGTGGTCCTGCATCTCGAGGAAGAAATTGTCGGGCCCGAGGATCTCGCGGTAGGACTCGGCAGCCTGCTTCGCCTTCTCGTGGTTCCCCTGCGCGAGAGCTTGTGAGACCTCGCCCTTGAGGCACGACGAAAGGCAGATCAGCCCGTCCTTCAGCTCGCGGAGCAGCTCCCGGTCGATGCGCGGCTTGTAGTAGAAACCTTCGGTGAAGCCGGCGCTCACGAGCTTCATGAGGTTGTGGTAGCCGGTGTCGTTCTTTGCGAGAACGATCAGGTGGTTGTTCGCCCCCGCGTCGGCCGACTGGTCCTCGACGCCCGCCTTGTCGAAGCGCGAGCCGAAGGCCATGTACATCTCGCAGCCGATGATCGGCTTGACGTCCGCCTTCTTCATCGCGTCGTAGAACTCGACCGCGCCGAACATGTTGCCGTGATCGGTGATGGCGCACGCGGGCATGCCGAGCTCCGCCACGCGCGCCGCGAGCGCTTCGGGACGGTTCGCCCCGTCGAGGAGCGAGTACTGAGTGTGGAGGTGAAGGTGGACGAAGGACATGCGGCGACCTCGCTGCTGGATCAGGGGCGCAGTTTACCGATCACTCGGCGGTTCGCGCTAGGGAAACGAGGTAGGTGGTCGGATGCCCATTTTTTTCAAAGGCGACTCCTGCCTGCGCGTCGCCGAAGGCGACCTGAAACTCTCGGTTTGGCGCCTGACGGGGCGGCGCGTCGTCCCGCTCCGAGGGACGGGCAGGAGTGCCTGCGCCACATACCCCCGTTACCGCCGCTTGCGCGAGCTCGCCGGAGACTCCTTGAACATCCCCGCCTGAGCGGCGAGGCGATCACGAAGGCTGTTGCAGACGAGGTCACACAGTTGGTAGACCGACGGATCGGCGATCGAATACCACGCGGTGTTGCCTTCCTGTCGACGCATGACCAGTCCCGCGTCCTGCAGGATCTTCAAGTGTTTGCTCACGTTTGGCTGCGTCGTCCCGAGCTGTTCGGCGAGCCTGCCGACGCTCAGCTCGCCCCGCTCCATCGCCTGCAGCAACCGAAGCCGCAACGGCTCGGCCAGGACCTTGAACCGTCCCGCCACCAGACCGAGAGACTCCGTGGTCATCTGAAAGTGATCGCCCATGCCGCAAGCCTCCGTACAACTACATGCGTACACAGTTATATATCGACCGGCGGCGAATGTCCATCTTCTCTCGATTCGAAGAAGCGCCCTCACGGGGCGTCAGGGGTCGATGCCTCAGCGGAACTTCGTGCCCCGCCGCACGACGAATGCCGAATCGTCCGGCCTCTCTGCGGGAGCGACGTCTTCGAGCCCGCACTGCGGGCAGCGCTCCCGTCCGCTTCGCGAGCGGTCGGCCACGCCTCCCTCGAATCGCATGCCGCAGTCGCGACACAGGAGCACGACCTCGCTGCAATCCTTCACGTGTTCCATGATCGATTCACCAGAGTGTAGCGCCTCCCGGCGCCGCGACTCGACCCGAAATGGTAGAGTTTGAGGTCTGAGCTCTACCGGTACGCATTGATGAACGAAAGCGAGCGACTCCGCCAACTCGTCATGTCGCAGCGTCGGCTCTCGCTCTGTGGAGACGATGTCGCCGCGACACTTCGGGCCCTCGCCGAGGAGTCTTTCGCGCTCACCGGCGGCGACGGCGCAATCGTCGAGATCGCGACCCGCGACGAGATCGTGGTGCGGAGCGCGTCGGGAACGCTTTCCGAGCTTCACCGCGCCGCGTCCCCGCGGAGCCGCGGCTTTTTCGTGAACCGATTTCCGCTGCACGAGGCGATTTTCGCGAGCGTGAGTCACCACCACGAGTCGGGGCACCTCGACGCCTTCGACCTGGCCGCATGCCACACCCTCGGGATTCGCTCGATCATCGCCGTTCCACTTCGCTTCGGCGACAGGACACTCGGCCTGCTCTGCGTGATCTCGAGTGCGGCGTCGTCGCTTGGCGCGTCCGACGCCACGGCGCTGCAGATCCTCTCTGCCAGCGCATCCGCGGCCGTCGCCCGCGAGATCGACTTCGAGGCGCGGGAGGCGAAGATCGCGGAGCGCACCGTGCTGCTGATCGCCTCGCTCGACCGTCAGAACAGAAACGTCCAGCTGCTGCAGGAGGTCGCCAGCGCCGCGAACGAGGCGCAGACCGTGGAGACCGTGATCCGCGTCGCGCTGCAGCGGATCTGCGAGCACGGTGGATGGCAGGTCGGTCACCTCTATCTCGCATCCGAGGAATCGCCGGAGAACCTCCTTTCGACCGGCGTGTGGCACATCACGAATCCCCTCCGCTACAACGCCCTGATGCGGATGACCGATGCGGTGGTGTGGAAGAAGGGAATCGGCCTCGTCGGAAAAGTCTTCGAGGAAGGCCGCTCCGCCTGGGTGCAGGACATCCGGAGCGACCCCCGCTTCATCCGCACCAACGTCGCGGTGTCCCTGGGAATCCGATCGTCGTTCGCGCTTCCGATCCTCATCGGCACGGAGGTCGTCGGCGCGCTCGAATTCTTCTCCGAGCATCAGATCGAGCCCGACGAGCGCTGGCTCGACGTCATGCAGAACGTCGGCGCACAGCTGGGCCGGGTGATCGAGC
>JAMPYE010000678.1 GCA_023700825.1 Thermoanaerobaculia bacterium
GAGACGAACTCGGCTCCACTCTCGCTCGAGAGGATCCGCGCAAGCGAGCGCTGGTCGACCAGACCCAGGTCGATGACGATCTCGGCGAGTTTGCGCTGCCGGGCGAGAGCCTCGGTTCGGGCGAGCGACAGCGAGTGCTCGTCGACCCATCCCTCGCGCAGGAGAAGCTCATCCAAGGGTCTGGCTGCCATCCGGTAATTCTGCCACAACGCCACGGTTTCAGATGATCAGAAGAGGCCGGCCCGATAGTCGGAAATCGCCTGATCGAGCTCTTCGGTGCTGTTCATGACGAACGGACCGTACTGCGCGATCGGTTCCCGGAGCGGACGTCCTGCGATCACCAGCGCTCGAGCGCCGGTTTCAGCCTGCAGAGACACACCGTCCGTCCCCGCCGCGTTCCCGAGCAGCGCCATCTGACGCTCGCCGACGGCTCGCGCAGGCTCCCCGAGCGTGATGACGCCCGCGTAAACGTAGACGAACGCGTTGAACGCGGCGTCCACGACGGCGTCGTAACGCGATCCGGCCGGAAGATGCACGTCGAGGTAGAGAGGCTCGGTCCGCTCGCGGGTCATCGCCCCGCGCACCCCTTCCGCGCTCCCTGCGACGACTCGGATCGATACGCCCGAGTCGAGACGGACCACCGGAATCTCCGCTTCGGGGATATCGCGATACCACGGCTCGATCATCTTCGATGCCGAAGGGAGATTGAGCCAGAGTTGAAAGCCGTGCATCAGGCCGTCCTCCTGCTCGGGCATCTCGGAGTGGACGAGCCCGCGCCCGGCGGTCATCCACTGCACGCCTCCGGCCGTGAGGAGGCCCGCGTTCCCGTGGTTGTCCTGATGGCGCATCCGGCCGGCGAGCATGTACGTCACCGTCTCGAAGCCTCGATGAGGATGATCGGGGAAGCCGGCGCCGTAGTCGTTCGGATCGTCCGAACGGAACTCATCGAGCATCAGGAACGGATCGAGGCGTCGCTGCAGGTTCTGCCCGAGGACGCGGAGCAGTTGCACACCTCCGCCGTCGGTGGCGGGGATGCCGTGAACGAGTGTCTCGACGGGACGCGAGCGGAACGATGACATGGGGAATCTCCTGGTGCGATCGATCGTACTGCCGGGAACAAGAAGGGTGAAACGGCGGCGAATTGCGCGGCGGCACGATCGTCACCGAGCCGTTTCCGTACGATAACCCTGCGGCTCCTCGTCGGGATAGAGTACACAACATGGTGGCGCGCGACGCTGCCCGATTCTGCACCATTTTCCAAGCGAGGACCTTCCATGGCTCACGCCTCATCGTCAGGCCACAAGTCGACCCGTACGATTCTCTCCACGCTCCTTCTGCTGGCTTCGATCGCCGTAGTCCCGGTGGTTGCGGCGGCTGAAACCGATCCCCCCGATGGCTTCTATCGCTATCCCTCCATCGGGGGTGGCACGATCGTCTTCGCGTCGGAGGGCGATCTCTGGCGCGTTCCCTCCGAAGGCGGAGTAGCCGTGCGCCTGACGGCACACGAGGGCGAAGAGCGCTTTCCCCGCATCTCCGCCGACGGCAGGTGGATCGCGTTCACCGCGCAGTACGAGGGGAACGACGACGTCTACGTGATGCCGTCCGGAGGAGGGGAGCCGCTGCGCCTTACGTGGCACCCCACGTCGGACCAGGCTCTCGGCTGGACTGCGGACGGAAAGGTCATGTTCCGCAGCAGGCGCGATCATCCGCACGGCGACTTTCGTGTCTACACGGTGGATCCGAAGGGAGGGATCGCGCAGCTGATTCCTCTCGAGCCGTGCGCGTGGCTCTCCTGGGAACCGGGCGGCAACCGGATCGCGATGCAGAAGATCGGCCTCGAGTTTCACAACTGGAAGCGCTACAAGGGCGGCGAGGCCGAGCAGATCTGGGTCGGCAGCCTCGTTCCGCTCGGGTTCAACGAGGTCACGAGCTACGACGGGAAGGACGCATTCCCGATGTGGGCGCCGGACGGTCGCATCTACTTCGTCACCGACCGCTGGGGCCGGCCTAACCTCGCGTCGATGCTGCCCGACGGGAGCGACGTCAGGCGGCTGACGCACTTCGACGACTACGACGTCCGCTGGCCCGCGCTGGGCGACGGGAAGATCGTCTTCCAGCACAGGATGGACATCTGGTCGTTCGACCTCGCGAGCGGAAAGTTCGGCCAGGTCTCCGTGAAGCTGCCGAGCGACCGGCTCCAGGTGCGCGAGCGCTTCGTCGATCCCATGACGACGCTCCACTCGTGGGGCCTCTCGAAGGACGGAGAGCGGATCGTTCTCGAGGCGCGCGGCGACGTCTTCGTGGCTCGCACGAGCAGGAAGGGCCTCATTCGCAGAATCACGGAGTCGTCGCTCTCGCGGTCACGCGGGCCGGCGATGTCGCCCGACGGGAAGTGGATCGCCGCATGGACCGAGGTCGACGGCGAGGAACAGCTGATGCTCCATTCGGCGGACAACAGCGCGGCGCCGCGAAGGGTCGGTACGGTGGAACCGGGCGGGCACTTCGCCGCCGCGTGGTCGCCGGACGGGAAGTCGCTCGCGTGGGGCGACCAGCGCTTCCGCCTTTACA
>JAMPYE010000079.1 GCA_023700825.1 Thermoanaerobaculia bacterium
CGATCTTCCCGTTCGATGAGACCTTGCTCACGAGGTTGGCCTTCTCGACCTTGGCCGTGGTGACCTGCTTGACGTTCTTGTCCTTCTGCTTCATGCCGATCGCGACCGACGCGGCAGCTACGACTACGATCACGATGCCGATCGCAACCTTCATCTTCGTGCTCATGCTCGAGATGTCTCCTGACGGAAAATTGGGTTCTACCGAGGGAGTATACGGAGCGATCGCAAAAGGGTTTGGTGAGGGAGGGGTGACAGTTCGCCCGAGCGGGCCGGGAGGCTGGCGGGGCAGGTGGTTCTTAGTCTCGGGTTGTTAGTCGTTAGTTGTTAGACGATTTCGGCAGGTTGACTCCCGGTGCCGAACGAGTACTGGCGAGCAAAGCGTAGGAATTCCGTGGTGCTCGGCGTTCCCGGAGCAGCAGGGAGGCCGGTCTAACAACCAAGAACTAACAACTCCTCGGCTCACCTCTCCTCCAACGCGCGCAGGTCCCCACCGGTGACGCGGAGGCGCTGACCCATTACGAGCGACAGGCGACCGAAGAAGTGCGCGGCGAGCTCAGGGTGCTGCTCGATCACGACCTCGAAGGCATCGCGGGAGATGACGAACAGCTCGCAGTCGGTGGCCGCCTCGGCGTCGGCGGACCGGCGCTCGCGATCGAGAAACGCCATCTCGCCAAAAAAATCGCCGCGCGCGAACGTCGCGAGGTGGTGGCGCTTCCCCGCCTCGAGCGGCAGCAGGATCGAGATGCGCCCCTTCCGAACCAGGAACATCTCGTCGCCACTGTCACCTGCCGCAAAGAGCCTCTCGCCCTTCTTGTAGCTTCGCTCGCGCACCGAGTCGCCGAGCGCTTTCAATAGCCCGGGCTCGATGCCCTGGAAGAGACTGATCTCGCCGAGCTCGAGCGGCGGGCGCGACTCCTGCGGCACCCATCCCGCCTGCTCCAGGATCTGCTTCTCCATCCACTCGATGGCGCTGTCGCGCGTGTCGAAGATCTGGATTCCCTCGCTGTCTCCGACGAGCCCCAGCTGGCCGAGGTAGTGCTGGATGTCCTGCCGGCTGGGAAGGCTCGAGGGCATGCCGCAGAAGAGGAGCTCTCCGCCGTTGTCGTGCAGCCTCTCGTGCATCTGGTGAAAAAGATGCCCTGCCGTGTAGTCCATCGACTGCACGCGACGGAAGTCGAGGAGGATGAAGCGGCGGTGCGTGAGGTCGTGGTCCAGCTCGGTGAAAAGCTGGTCGGTCGTGCCGAAGAAGAGGTTCCCTTGCAACTCGACCAGGACCGCCTGATCGCCGTGCTGCGAAAGGAGCAGGATCTCCTCCTGGCTCCGTCGCCTCTTCGAGCGGGTCTGGCGAAGGTCACGCTTGCGCTGGATGACCGAACCGTTGATCTGGTCGCGAATGAACAGAACGATCGCGAGGCAGACGCCGACGAGCGAGGCCTGAATCAGGCCGACTCCCTCGGCCACGATGATCACGGTCGCGATCACGACGAAGTCGAGCCGCGTGCCCGGTGTCATCAGCAGCTTGAACATCCGGAAGTCGAACATCCGGAACGCAACGACGAGAAGGATGCCGGCGAGGGCTCCGGTCGGGACCCATGCGACGAGCGGGCTGAGTACGAGGAACGTGCCGAGCGCGAGCACACCTTCGATCACGCTGCTCCACATCGTCCGGCTTCCGCTCGTGACGTTCACGAGCGATGCGCCCATCGTTCCGGCGCCCGGGATTCCGCCTGCGAGGAACGACACGGCGTTCGCCGTCCCCTGCGCGATGAGCTCGCGGTTCGAGTTGTGCCGGCTGCGCGTGAGCGCGTCGAGGACGACGCCGGTCTTCAGCGTGTCGATCGAGAGCAGCGCAGAGAGGGTCACGGCGGGGCCGAGCACCAGCGCGATCGAGGCGGCGTCGATCTGGCCGATCGAGCCGAGGCGTGACGTCACCGCGTCGAGAAACGACCCTGTCGCCGTGATCGGTCCGATCACGTGAGGGTTGTTCGCCAGCTGAAGGAGCCCGGGCCGCACGAGGCCGAGAAGGAAGTAGGCTGCGATGCCGGAACCGAGCCCGATGATTGCGCCCGGGACCTTCTTCGTCAGCTTCGGCGCCAGGAACATCGCGGCCATCGTGACGACGCCCACGACGACGTCGGGAAGGCGCCACAGCTGAGGCGAGATCAACCCTTCCCAGAAATGCGTTCCTTTCGGCACGCCGAGGAGCTTCGGGATCTGCGCCACAGCGATGATCACCGCGACGCCCGACAGGTACCCGCTGACGACCTGGAACGGGATGTACTTGATCACGCGCCCAAGCCGGACGGCGCCGTAGATGAACTGAAGCACGGCAGAGACGAGAGCGGTGAGCGCGAGGAGCCCGACGATCTGGTCGGTCGTCATCCTGCCGCCTGCCGACAACTGGAGCGCGAAGCCGGCCATGACGGCGGCAGCGGGCGCGCAGGGGGCGGTGATGAAGCCGGTGTTCCGCCCCACGAGCGGCGCGGTGATGCCAAGCGCGGCCGCGCCTACGATCCCTGCAAGGGCGCCTGCACCGGCGAGCGAAGGGGACGCGGCGACGAAGATGGTGACGCCGAAGGCGATGGCCGATGGGAGCGCGACGAGCATCGCCGCAAGGCCGGCCCAGAGATCTGCGACCAGACCGAACCCCGGTCGCCGGCCCGCAGCCGCGGGCTCCGCAGAACCGCCTTCCCCCGTCGCCATCAAGTGCAGAGAATTCTACTACTTCAGAAGCGCGAGGGCCGCGGGAATCAGGGGGACACATCGAATGCAGAACGCTGAATGCTGAATGTAGAAAAGGACGACGGAGTCCCCGGCCGGATCTCCGGGGACCCTCGCGCGAGCGCCTTTTCGCGAGCGGAGAGCTTCGTTCTGCATTCTTCCGTTCTGCGTTCTTTGTGTACTCGTGCGTGGCCAGCTGCCGGTCATTCCAGCCGTTACCTCACCGTTTCACTTCTGCGGCGCATCTCGCTCTAGAATCGCGGCCGCACGTATCCGTCCGGGAGGAGAATCGATGTCCCGAAGAGCTCTGGTTGTTGCAGCGATCATCGTCTGCTTCGCTTGTCCCCTTCACGCAGCCGACTTTCGCCTCGGTACGACTGTGACTCCGACCTACCAGCTCGTGGAGCTGAAGATCGATCCGGAGCAGAAGTCGTACTCCGGCCTCACTCGCGTCAGCCTCCGCGTCAACGAGCCGACCGCGACCTTCCGCCTGCACGCGGAAGAGATCGAGATCTCGAAGGTGCGGCTCGACGGTCCCGGCGGGACGATCCCACTGAAATTCACGATCGAGAAGGACGTGGTCACCCTGCGCGCGCCACGCATCCTGGGGCCGGGCAACTACTCGCTCAGGATCGACTTCACGAACGAGTTCAACACGCGTGCCGTCGGGCTCTATCGCATGGAGGCCGGCGGGCGCGCGTACGCGTTCACGCAGTTCGAGGCGATCGACGCGCGCAAGGCGTTCCCCTGCTGGGACGAGCCGTCGTTCAAGCAGCCGTTTCAGCTGCGCCTCACGGTGCGCGATGTCGACGAGGCCGTGACGAACACGCCCGTGGCGCGCGTGAGGCGGGAGAACGGGTGGAAGACGATCGAGTTCGAGCGCACCGAGCCGATGCCCACCTACCTCGTCGCGATCGCGGTCGGGCCGATGGATTCGATCCCCGTCGAGGGTCTCTCGATTCCGGGCCGGATCTACACGCCGCACGGCCAGGCGCACCTCGCGTCGATCGCCGCCGGGCTCGTCGCGCCGATCCTCGCCGACCAGGAGCGCTGGTTCGGCATGAAGTACCCGTACAGGAAGCTCGACTTCATCGCCATCCCCGAGTACTGGCCGGGGGCGATGGAGCATCCCGGCGCGGTCACCTTCTCCGACAGACTCATGCTTCTCGACCCGGTGTCGGCGAACCCGAACACCCGGCGGAGGCTCGCGCAGGTCATTGCTCACGAGCTCGCGCACATGTGGTTCGGCGATCTCGTCACGATGCAGTGGTGGGACGACCTGTGGCTCAACGAGTCGTTCGCCGACTGGTTCGGCGACAAGACGACCGCGAAGCTCTTCCCGCAATACAAGGTCGAGCTCGGCGAGCTCCAGAACGTCCAGCGCGTGATGCTCTCCGACGCGAGCGCCGGCGCCGACGCGGTCCGGAAGCCGGTCACGAGCGACGCCGACATGCTCGGTGACGTCGGACTCGCCTACAACAAGGGCAAGTCGGTCCTCGGCATGTTCGAGAGCTGGCTCGGGCCCGACGTGTTCCGTCGCGGAGTGAACGAGTACCTGCGCGCCCATGCGTGGGGCAATGCGACGGCGTCCGACCTCTTCTCCTCGCTCTCGAGCGCGGCGGGATTCCCCGTCGGGCCCGCGATGGCGTCGTTTCTCGACCAACCGGGGATCCCACTCGTCGAGGTGCGGATTCTCGACGGAGGACGGGTGCGCCTCTCGCAGCGCCGGCTCGCGAACGCGGGCACGACGCCGGCAGCGCAGACGTGGAAGATCCCCGTGGCCCTTCGCTACTCGGACGGCAAGTCGGTGGCGACGAAGAGCGTGCTCCTCGACGCCGCGTCGATGGAGCTCGAGCTCGTGCCAAACGGTCGCGTCGCCTGGGTGATCCCTATGGCCGACGCTACCGGCTACTACAGGTGGACCGTCGATCACGACGCCCTGCTCACCCTCGCGAACAACGCGCAGCGAGACATGAACGCGGCCGAACGTGTAGCGTACTTCGGCAATCTCAGGGCGTTGCTCGACGCAGGCCTCATCCACGGCGACGACTACTTCCGCGCGCTGCGCGCGTTCGCGTCCGACCCGGAGCCCAGGGTCGTCAGTTCCGTTCTGGCCGCTCTGGACGACGCCATGATGGCGTTCGTGACCGACGAGGTGTCCGACGACTTTTCGACCTGGGTGCGCGGCTCGCTGCGCCCGGCTCTCGACCGGATCGGCCTCGAGCGTCGCGAAGACGAAGAGGATACGGTCTCGATCCTTCGCCCGTCGCTGGTGCGGTGGCTCGGAGCGTACGGCGCCGACCCCGAGGTCATCGCATGGTGCGCGGAGCAGACGAAGAAGTACATGCAGGACCCCGCGTCGGTCGATCCGTCCGTGTCGGGCACGGCACTCTCAGTCACTGCCCGCTACGGCGGCGAGGCCCTCTTCGACGAGATGTCGGCGAAGCTCGCCGCGGCGGCGACGCCCGGAGAGCGGTCGAACTACCTGGCAGCGCTCGGCGCGTTCCGCGCTCCCGCGGCGCGCGCAAAGGCGCTGCAGCTCGCGCTCGAAGGGAAGCTCCGGCCTAACGAAATGTTCGTGATTCCCTTCGGCGGCACCGACTCCCCCGCCGGGCGCGACGAGATGTACGGGTGGCTCACGTCGAACTACGAGACGGTGGCCTCGCGGATGCCGCCGCTCTATCTCCCCTACCTCGCGGGCGTCGGCGGAGGTTGCGAAGCGGACCGTCTCGCGAAGGCTCGCGCCTTCTTCACCGACCCGAAGCGCAAGGTCCAGGGGATGGAGGAGCGGCTCGCGGAGACCGAGCAGCAGGTGAACGACTGCGTCGGCCTGCGCGCAAGAGAGGGAGCGCGGGTGGCGGAATATCTCGAACGTCCCGAGTGAGGAAAGCGGCGGGATCGTCGTGCGGGACGAGCCTGCCGGCCCGCCCCGCGACTTCGGTCAGTGAATCGGAACGAGAGGCGACGTCGTCGTGCCCTTCGGCTTGGCCTCGTTTACCTTCAGGACCTGGCCGTTCACTTCCTTGCCGTCGAGCGCCGCCATGGCAGCGGCGGCCTCGGCCGCATCAGGCAGCTCGACGAAGGCGAAGCCGCGCGACGGCCCGCCGTCGCCACGGACTGCGATGTGAACCGCCTCCGCCTTGCCGAACGGCGCGAACAGCTCCGTCAGCTTCGCCTCGTTGATGTCTTTTGCGAGATTACCGATGTAGATTCTCATGTGGGTTCCTTCGGCCGCGCGTGCGGCCAACCCTCGGGACCGTCGCCGCCGCGCTGGTCGGGAAAACAAACCTGCAGCGATTCCGTCGGACAACGAGACGACACTTCCGGGAGGGTGGTTTGCTAAGGAGGGTCGGATCAGAGGATCTGACTTAGTTCAGATGGACTGAGGGGCGGGGACCGTTCCCCGCTGTGCTCTCACCATACGCTCATTCCCGCCCCGTGTCACTTTCGGCCCGTTGCTGCGCGTTTCGGCCATCTTCCCGACAGGGTCATATCTTCGACTTTTGGCGCAATTCCGGTTGAAGCTGCGAGCCCTGCGATCCGGCCGCTTCTGTTGCGCCCGTTCCGGCGGAGATTCTGTAGACTTCTCCCGTGACGGAAAACGAGCGCCGCACGAGCAAACGGATCACGTTCGACGAGCCGGTCCGGGGACGGGTCGGCGGCGTCGCCGTGTCGGTGCTCGACATCGGGCTCCACGGGAGCAAGCTCGCGCATCAGGCCGCGATTCCGGTGGGCAGCACGGCCGACTTCAGTTTCTCGTGGAATGGCCATACGCTCGAGTTCAGCGCGAAGATCGTCCGTTGCGAGCTGCAGGGGTTCAAAGACGGCAAGAAGGTCTTCCATTCCGGGCTCGATTTCGTCCTACTGCGTGGAGAGGCCGAGTCGCACTTGCGGCGGATCGTCCTCGGCGCACAACCGGTGGACGAGCCCCTCGTGACGGCGGACGCTCCGCCGCCCTCGTGGGCACCCACGCCGTTTCTCAGGTTTGACGACGAGGAGATGCTGGAACTCGTCGCCGCGGAGGAAGAGATCGCCGAACGGCGGCGGTCCGCGGCCACGCCGTTCATCGAGTGCAGGCTCGGCACGGACGGCAGATGGACGCGAACTCCCGTCTTCGACTCCGGGTCTCCAGCCGACGGATTCACCGTTCCGGGATCCGAGGACGATCGGGAGCTCGATCTTCTTTGCAGGACGTACGAAGCAGCCGATGCGCAGACTCGCGTGCGGATTCGCGCGTCGCTGGAGGCGCGCACTCGAGGAACCGGCTAGGAGAGGCGTCGGCAAACTGCCCGGCCCCGGCCGCTCGCCTCACCCCGGCGCGACGGCGTCGAGAAGCCACAGCGTCAGCCGACGGAGCCCCAGCCGATCGTCACTCGAAGAACCCGCTGTCGAAAAAGTAGAGCAGCGCGAGCACTCTCTGGCCGTCCCGGGGAGACGAGCAGCAGTCCGCTGCGCTTCCCCAGCGGCTGCCTCTCCTGAAGAGATCGCCATTGGACTCGATCGTCCCTGCGCGGCTGCCCCCGATGAAGATGTCCCCGTCGAGCTCGACCTCGCCGGCGCGGGTCCCTCCGTCGAGGAGCTCGCCGTCCTGCTCGACTTCTCCGACGCGCCTGCCTTTCCGGAAGACGGAGCCGTCCTGCTCGATCTCGCCGGCGCGGCTGCCACCCACGTAGACCGAGCCGTCCTTCGCGATCTCGGCCCAGCGAGACCCATCGCGATAGACGACGATGTCGCCCGACGCGAGAGGAGCCGGCAGCAGAAGCAGAGCGAGCGCGAGTCGCACGCGAATCGGCCGGCGCTTCCTCGCAGCGAAGTCCATCTTCCGAGTCTTCGCCAATCGGAGTCTCCCGTCAACATCGACTGCGGAGGGCCGCCTCTCGAGCCGCATTCCGCAGACATACGCTCGAGTGGCGGCCTCGCGTCCGGCGCGGTCGCCGGATCGTTCCGGGCCCGTGAGCCGGGCCTTCCCGCCGGCCCGACCCGGCTCTCCCCGAAACGGCATTTCGCCCCCATCCTCGGACGGCTGGATGGTGCGGGAATGGGGGAATGAAGTATTCTCCCTTTTCACCATCCCACATCGTGAATAAGGAGCTCGTGTCCATGTCCGACACTGCCAAAGTCTATCGCTCGACCGGCATCGAGTCGCAGGTCGCCAACCCGCCGAGCGAGCCCTGCGTGATGCTCATCTTCGGCGCATCGGGCGACCTCACGAAACGCCTGCTCGTGCCCGCGATGTACAACCTCGCCTGCGACGGCCTGCTGTCCGAGAACTTTGCCGTGCTCGGCACCGGCAGGAGCGAGATCACCGACGAGGCGTTCCGAGAAATGATGGGCGGCGAGCAGGGGCTTCGCTCCTTCCACACGCGCAAGGAGTTCGACGAGGAGCAGTGCGAGAAGCTGATCCGCCGCTTTCACTTCATGCCGGCGAACCAGGACGTCGACGACTTCAGGAAGCTCCGGCAGCGCGTGAGCGAGCTCGACGCGCAGTTCGGTGCGAAGGGGAACGTCCTCTTCTACTTCGCGATGGCGCCGAAGTTCTTCGGCCCGCTCTGCGACCTGCTCTACGAGGCGGGATTCCAGGACGGCCCAGGCTGGAAGCGCATCATCGTCGAGAAGCCGTTCGGCACCGACCTCCAGTCGGCTCTCGATCTCAACAAGGCGATCCTCAATCACTGGCGGGAGAACCAGATCTTCCGCGTCGACCACTACCTAGGCAAGGAGACCGTCCAGAACCTCCTGACCTTCCGGTTCTCCAACGGCATGTTCGAGCCACTCTGGAACAACAAGCACATCGACAACATCCAGTTCAACGTCTGCGAGTCGGTCGACGTCCAGGGTCGCGGCGGCTACTACGATCACTCCGGCGTGCTCCGGGACATGATCCAGAACCACATGTTCCAGATGCTCGCGTACCTCTGCATGGAGGCGCCGGGCTCGTTCGAGGCGGACTCGATCCGCAACGAGAAGGCGAAGTTGCTCGAGTCGGTGCGCGTCTACGAGACCGACGAAGTGCCGAAGTACGTCGTGCGCGGGCAGTACGGCCCGTCGTTCGAGCGCGACGGCAGAATCGCGAAGCCCGGTTACCGCCAGGAGAAGGACGTCGATCCCGCGTCGAGCACCGAGACGTTCGCCGCAATCAAGCTGCACATCGACAACTGGCGCTGGGAAGGCGTGCCGATCTATCTCCGCTCGGGCAAGGCGCTCTGGAAGCGCGGCACCGAGATCGTCGTGACGTTCAAGAAGGCGCCCGAAGCGATCTTCCGCGGCACGCCGGTCGAGCACCTCGAGCCGAACCGTCTCGTGTTTCACATCCAGCCGTTCCAGGGGATCGAGCTGCTCTTCCAGGCGAAGATTCCCGGGCCGGCGGTGCAGTTGCAGAAGGTCGACATGACGTTCAGCTACGGCGACGCATTCAAGGCCTCGCGCTACACCGGCTACGAGGTGATGCTCTACTCGTGCACGCGCGGCGACGCGACGCTCTTCTCCCGTGGCGACCTCGTAAAGGCGGCGTGGGAGATCGCGCAGCCGATTCTCGACTACTGGGCGGCGAACCCCGCACGCGAGGCATTCCCGAACTACATGCGCAATTCATGGGGCCCCCCCGCGGCGAGCGACCTCATCGAGCGCGACGGCCGCCAGTGGTTCGAAGTCGTCACGCCGGAGGTGCTCGAGCAGCTACCGCTCTTCAAGGGGGCGGAGCAACTGCTGCTCAACTCCGTCATCATGGCCCTGAACTCCACCTCCGCAGAGCCGGGCGAGACGATCATCCGGATCGACGAGATGGCGAAGGAGATGTTTCTCATCTGCCGCGGCGAGGTCGAGGTCATCGACCGCGCGGGCAAGGTGCTCCAGACGCTGCGCGATGGCGACTTCTTCGGAGAGGTCGGCCTTCTGATGTGCTCCTCGCGCACGGCCACGATCAAGGCGAAGACGCAGTGCGACATGTTCGTGCTGACGAAGTCCGACTTCAGCCGCATCCTGCGCGAGTACCCGCAGTTCGCCGAAACGCTCACGCAACTCGCGAAGGAGCGCTACGACGTGCTGGTGTCGTGCGAAGAATTGATGGAGTCGGCGAGCTGACGGGTGGCGGGAGAAACGGTGATTTCCGTGTGAGAAGTCGCTGCCTCCCGCGGTCCGACGGCCACAGACGCGGGCAAATCACGTAGAGTTCTCCGGACTCATCGCAACCAAGGAGACGTGGGTATGGAACTCCGGGAGATCTCTCGCAACGACGGAATCACGCAGCTGAGCCTGATCGGCAAGCTCGACGTGGTCGGTCTTCAGGCAGTGCAGACGAAGTTCCACGGCCACACGGCCGCGCTGCGAAAACACACGATCGTCGAACTGGGCGAGCTCGAATTCATCGGGTCGTTAGGGATCGGGATGCTCATCTCGTGCGCCAAGGCCATGGCGCAGTCGGGAGCGAGGATGATCCTCGTCGGACCGAGGCCGGAAGTCGATTCCGTGCTTCGCATGACGGGCATCGACAACGCCATTCCGATCGTCGGATCCGCAGGCGAGGCGGAGGCCTTGCTCAAAGGCTAGAGCAGGGACTCGTCACGTGCCCGGCCAACAACTTAGCCTCGTCGTCGAGAAGGAGCTGAGCGGCTTCGGTCGCCTGCTGCCCGAGCTCGACCGTTTCGTCGAGGAGAACCAGCTGGAGCCGAGGATCGGCTACACGCTTCGGCTCGTGATGGAAGAGGTCGTCCTCAATCTCATCAACTACTCGAAATCGGGGCAGAGGACGAACGAGATCCGCGTGTTTCTCTCCGCGCTTCCCGATCAGGTCAGGCTCGCGATCGAGGACGACGGCACTCCGTTCGACCCGCGCAACGCCCCGGCGGCCCCGCTTCCCGCCAACCTCGCGGAGGCCGCGCCCGGCGGCATCGGCCTGCATCTCGTCCGAAGCATGGTCGACGAGCTTTCCTACGACTCCACCGAGGAGCGCAACCGGCTCGAGGTGCGGATCGTCCGATCGGCCGCGCCTTCCGCGCGATAGTGCGATGCCGGGCGTCGCGCGAAGACGAGAAGCGCGGAAACGGGCGACGCCCGCTCCCGCGCTTCGATGTCGTTTCAGCTTGCTCAGTCGAGCCTGACGGACACTTCTCCGACGCCGACTTCGACCTTGAGCCGCGACTCGCCGCGTCCCTTGTGCCACTCGGTCTCGCCGCCGACGAAGAGGAACGAGTCGCCGTCGATCGTCGCGCCGTCGACGCTCAGCTCGCTCTCGCCGACGCCGAGCTCGATCTCCGCCGAATGAAACGCCGCCGAGCTGCCGCGGATCTCGACCTCACCCACCCCCGCTTCGAGCTCGATGTCGCCAGCGACGCCGTCGATCGACGTCTCCCCCACTCCGTGCTCCACGGCCAGCGCCACGCTGCGGGGAACGCGCAGTTCCAGATTCACCGACACACCCTTGCCGAATCGCGGATAGCCGTCGACTTCGAGGTGGAGCTCCCCGTTTTTCGTGCGGCCCTCGAGCCGGATATCGTCGATGCGCTCCGCGCAATTGCGCCCGTCACAGTCGATCTCCATCCGCACCTCGACGGCGTTGACGTCGGCGCCGATGATCTCGAGCTCGCCGACCGGATGGTCGACACGGACGAGCTTCACTCCCGCAGCGTCGAAGCGGTGATTCTGAATGTCGTCCACGGCGAGCGCCGGCGTGGCCAGCGCCAGGGTCATCAGCACGATTCCGGTTGCGTAGCGCATTGCTTCCTCCGTTCACGGTTTACGGAAGGAGCGTGCGCGGGTTTCAGCGAACTTGCGCTAGGGTATGCCTCTGGACGGGCAAGACGACGAGAGGGAAGAAGGTGCGATGAAGGCTCCCGTGTTTCTGACCGCAGCATGGCGCAACCTCGTGATGCTCAACTACGAAATCGATCCCGCGATCCTTCGAACGCGTGTGCCCCGCGGCACGGAGCTCGACTCGTTCGAAGGACGAACCTACACGAGCGTCGTCGGCTTTCTCTTCCTCGACACGCGTGTGCTCGGCATCCCGATCCCGTTTCACTGTGACTTCGAGGAGCTGAACCTGCGCTTCTACGTTCGCCGCGAATCGGGTGGCGAGCTTCGCCGCGGAGTCGTCTTCGTGAAAGAGATCGTGCCCCGGGCCGCGATCGCGTGGGTCGCGCGAACCGTCTACAACGAAAACTACGTCGCGATGCCGATGAGGCATCACGTCCACATTCCCGACGCCACGAGTGACGGGAGAGTCGAATATTCGTGGAGGTCAGGCAAACGCTGGAGCCGCGTCGCGGCTCGAATCGAGAGCGCACCCGTCCCGATGAGCTCCGGCTCCCACGAAGAGTTCATCGCGGAGCACTACTGGGGCTACGCGGCGCAGCGCGGCGGCGGCTCGGTGGAGTACGAAGTCGAGCACCCACCCTGGAGGATCTGGCGCGCCCTCGATCCCGTGCTCGACTGCGACGTCGCGCAGCTCTATGGCGACGATTTCCGCGCCGCTCTCTCCTCCGCCCCCGCCTCGTCCTTCGTCGCCGAAGGCTCGGAGATCGTAGTCAGGCAGGGACGGAGAATCAGCTCATAGGTCAAAGGTCAAAGCGGGCGAAAGGCGATAGGCGACAGACAGGCAGGGAGCGAGCTTCGAATGCCCCACGGACAAGGACGGCAGCTCGGCTCCG
>JAMPYE010000679.1 GCA_023700825.1 Thermoanaerobaculia bacterium
CCTTCCCGAACTGCCGCTCGATCTGGGTGAGTGCCGCTTCCGCGGCTTTCATTTTGTCAGCTGGGATGTTCGCCATGATTCGCGATGTCTCCTCGTGTCGTGTTGGGTCGTTCCGGGCCGACGGGAAACCGACGTCTCCCGCGCGCCCGCGTGCCGCGCACGACCGGCGGTGTGTGTTGCCGAGGAGTCTAGGGCTGGGCTTGCGAGGGGTCAACGAAAAGCGGGAAGACGTCGCGCAACGGTCGAAAAACGGGCACTTTTCGATCGTCATCCCGCCTTCCGTGATGCCGACTCCACAGTTGGTAGAGCGCCGGATGGCGTGTTTCGCGCGAGGCGGCCTGTGCCAGACTCGAGTCGTCGAGATACGCGCGGGTGTAGCATCCGTGTCGGGATGAAACGCCGGGCTGCTTTCCTGGGGACGATGCTCGCACTCGTACTGCTTGCTACCTCGAGCGCGCCGGCACAGATTCTGTTCGAGCCCCCGGTGCCCGCATCGGGAGAGCCGTTCCGCATTCTCTTTGCCGGGGTCTGGCGCGACAGCTGCATTCCGACCTCGCCCCGCCTCGAAGTCTTCGGACGATCGCTCGTCGTCACCTTCGCGCTGCCGGCCGACGGCGCGTGCCTTTCCGCGCTCTCGCCCTGGTCGGCGACGGTCGAGTTGGTTCGGCTCGCGGGCGGCGGCTACAGCCTCGTCACGCGCGTGGAGGACGACTCGCTCGCGCCGCTCTTCGACGAGACTGCCTTCGTCGTGACGGGGAAGGAAGCCGAGGTGAGGGTGTACCCGCCATTCGACACGACTGCCGGCCACGGCGCGGTCGTCGTCACCGGCGAGCCGCCCTGCTTCGGAGATTGCCCCCCGCCGAGGGTGCTCTTCGGCGCGTTGCCGTCGCCCTCCGTCAGGCGAGAGTCGAGCGGGCAGATCGGGGCCGTCGTGCCGCCGGGAACGGGGCTCGTCGACGTGACGATCGAGGGTCCGGGCTTCACGCGGACGGGGCTCGCGGCATTTCAGTACGTGTCGCGAGACGACTGGGAGGCGCTGCTGCTTCCCGTCTTCTCCGAGATCGACGTTGCGGGCCAGCGCGACACACGCTGGCGAAGCGAGCTGGCGCTCCTCAACCAGAACCGCGAGCCTCTGAGAGTCGAAACCGACCTGACCTGGGTCTATCGAGACTGCTACGTGCTCTGCGGGCCGCCTGATCCGCTCTGGCCCGACGACACCGACACAGGCCTGGGAATCATCGCGCGCGGGTATGCCGGTGCGCCGCCGACCGCGCTCATCCACGTCCGCCGGGCGGCGGCAGACCATCTCACCGGGACCCTGCGCGCGCGCTACGTTTCGCGCCAGTCCGACGGCCAGGGCTGCGAGATTCCCATCGTGCGCGAACGCGATCTGCGACCGTCCGTCACGCTCGTCGGCGTCCCGCTCGACGCGCGCCACAGGCAGAGGCTGCGGATCTACGATCCGGTCGATCCCGCGGGCGTGGTCGACGTGGAGTTTCTCAACGGAGCCGGAGTCCGCCTCCTCGCCGTGTCACTGACGCTCGCCTGGCCGGCGGGAAGCAACGGAGGGCTCAACCCGGAGTCGTGGGGGCTCACCGGCTCGACCGGACTGCCGTTGCAACCCGCGAGCGCGGCGCTCGACCTCTCACTGCTCCCGGAGCTCGAAGTCGCGACAGGCGTCACGATTCGAGTGACCGCGCGCGGCGGAGAGAAGATCTGGGCGTTTGCGAGCATCACCGACAACGAGACGCAGCAGGTGTCGATCGTGACGCCACAGTAGACACCGAGCCGAACGGGCCGCATGCGGAGGCCCCTTCCGTCCGGTCGGCGGGCTGGATCGGGGAGCTCGCGGCCCGGCGTTCAGTTTTCAATTTTCAATTTTCAATTCTGGCCTTATCCTCACGCCCCGATGGCCCGTAAGCGCAAGAGCACCAGCGAAGGCGACCAGCTCTCGCTCCGCACCGCATCGCACGCGGAGACGGAGCGGCTCGAGGTCGCGAAGTTCGCCGAGAAGGCATATCTCGACTATTCGATGTACGTCGTCCTCGACCGCGCGCTGCCGCACGTCGCGGACGGCCTCAAGCCGGTCCAGCGCCGCATCATCTACGCGATGTCGGAGCTCGGCCTCTCGGCCTCGTCCAAGCACAAGAAGTCGGCCCGCACGGTCGGCGACGTCCTCGGCAAATACCACCCCCACGGCGACTCCGCCTGCTACGAGGCGATGGTCCTCATGGCGCAGCCATTCTCGATGCGCTACCCGCTCGTCGACGGGCAGGGGAACTGGGGCTCGCCCGACGATCCGAAATCGTTCGCCGCGATGCGTTATACCGAAGCGCGCCTTGCGCGCTTTTCCGAGACTCTCCTCAGCGAGCTCGACCAGGGGACGACCGAGTGGGGACCGAACTTCGACGGCACGATGCAGGAGCCGAAGCTCCTGCCGTCGCGGCTTCCTCACGTGCTTCTCAACGGAGCGTCGGGGATCGCGGTCGGCATGGCGACCGACATTCCTTCGCACAACCTGCGTGAGATCGTCGGCGCGTGCATCGC
>JAMPYE010000680.1 GCA_023700825.1 Thermoanaerobaculia bacterium
ACGCCTACATCTACCTCTTCCATCTCGTCGACACGCAGAAGCTGGCCGCGATCTCGAAGCCATTGCTCGATCCGCGCTACTTCACGCAGCTCGCCACGGCGCTCGATTCGCTGATGGTCGGCGAGCACGTGTCGGTCTGCCAGCTCGATCACGTGATGGATCCCGACTTCGTTCCCGAGATGGCCGATTTCGCCGTGCGCATCGCCGGGCTCCGCTGGAGCCTCGTCACCGGACAGTACGCGCATCGCCTCCATCTCTCGATCCGCAGCAACGAGATCGAGGCCAACGCGGGCGAGCTGATGCAGGAGCTCCTGCACGGGTTCGGCCGCGGAGGAGGACACGGGATGCGCGGCGGCGGGAACATCGACCTGACCTTGGTCGACTCGTCGCTCGAGGAGCTGCAGACGACGCTGCGCGAGCGCTTCCTCGAGCTCACGGGCTTCGCCGGCGAGGCGCTGATCCCGATGCGCGAGCATCCTGAAGGGCAGATCGAGCCCGTGGGGCCCGGAGTCGAGAATTGAGAATTGAGAGATGGTGATGCGATGAATTTCAGGGTCTTCGAATCGGTCGACGACGTGGTCTCGGGAGTGGTGTCGACGATCGTCTCCATTGCGGAGGCGCGCGACCGCGCCGTCATCTCGCTCTCCGGCGGCTCGACGCCGGAGGTCGTTTACCGGCGGCTTGGCACGGGCGACGCTCTGGCGCGGCTGTCGGCGCGCAGGGTGATCTGGGTGATGGGTGACGAGCGCTGCGTGCCGCCCGACGACGCGATGTCGAACTCGCGCATGGTCTCGCGCTCACTTTTCGCGGACGGCCTCCCCGAGGAGCACGAGTTCCTGCGGTTCCGGACCGAGCTCGAGAATCCCGCGAAGATCGCGGCCGATTTCGAGGATCGCTGGCGGGCGCTGAACATCGGCACGCTCGACGTGGCGCTGCTCGGCGTGGGCGAGGATGGGCACACGGCGTCGCTCTTCCCGGGAACCGACGTGCTCGGCGTCGAGGACCGCATCGCGAAAGAAGTCTGGGTCGAGAAGATGAACGGCTGGCGCGTCACGCTGACGATGCCGGTGCTGCGCGCGTCGCAGATGCGCGTCGTGATCGCCAACGGGGCGAAGAAGAAGCCGATTCTCACGGAGCTGCGGGGCGGTGCGCATTATCCGGTTGCCGAAGCGATGCGCGGCGGGGAGAATGCGTGGTGGTTCGTGGACCGGGATGCCTACCCGGGGGAGCCTGCCTGATCAGATGAAACTCATCGCCGCGGATGTGGGTGGCACGAAGACGCTCCTCGAGCTCTTCGAAATTTCGGGATCGCAGTCCAGGACGCTTCGCGAAGATCGCTTCGAGAGCGCGGGGTTCGGGACCTTCACGGAGCTCGTGCGCGCGTTCATGCGCGACGGCGACGCGCCGGTCGATGCGGCCTGCTTCGCGATCGCGGGCCCGGCCGACGACCGGCACGCGCTGATGACGAACCTCGGGTGGTCGATCAGCGCGGACGAGCTCGAGCAGGAGCTCGGGATTCTCCGGGTGAAGCTGGTCAACGACTTCTACACGGTCGCGAAGGGAGTCGGCGTCGTCGAGGACCAGGATCTGCTCAGCCTGAATCCGCGGCCGCGGGATCCGAACGGGGTCGCCGCGGTGCTCGGCGCCGGGACGGGGCTCGGCCAGGCGACGCTCGTCCGCACGCCCGGGGGCAACGTCCACGTGATCGCCTCCGAGGGGGGGCACGCGAGCTTCGCGCCGCGGAACGACCTGCAGTCGCAGCTGTTGAAGTTCCTCTCCGAGAAGCACGGACACGTCAGCTACGAGCGGGTGCTCTCGGGGCCCGGGATCGTCAATATCTTCACGTTCCTCTGCGAGTGCGTCTATCACGTGAGCCCCGAGGAGGTCGGCGTCGACAGTGCGCGCGGGCACGTGGCGGGTCAGGTCGCCGAGCTCGCGGCGCAGGGCTCCGAGGTCGCGAAGAAGACGGTGGAGATCTTCGTCGACGTCTACGGCGCGGAGGCGGGCAACCTCGCGCTCAAGACGCTTCCGCGCGGCGGCGTGTTCATCGCTGGCGGGATCGCGGCAAAGCACCTGGCCTGGTTCCGCGACCCCCGCTTCATGGAGGCCTACGCCGACAAGGGCCGCATGCGCGGCCTGCTGATGGAGATGCCCGTCGCCGTGATCGCCAACCCGCGGTTAGGCCTGCTTGGCGCGAAATCGGTGGCGATGGAGCTCGCAGGCGAAGGTTAGGCTGCCGAGGTAAGTAGCCCCGATGTGGCGCAGGCACTCCTGCCTGCGCGTCGCCGAAGGCGACACGTAGCGGCACATTCCGATGTGCCGTCCGTGGTTTCGTACGACCGCGTAGCCGAGCGTCGGAATGCTCGGTTACGGGGCGGCGCTTCGCGCCGCGCGCAGACAAGAGTGTCTGCGCCACACATGCCCGTCACGCCGCCGCATGTGGCGCAGGCACTCCTGCCTGCGCGTCGCCGAAGGCGACACGTAGCGGCACATTCCGATGTGCCGTCCGTGGTTTCGTACGACCGCGTAGCCGAGCGTCGGAATGC
>JAMPYE010000080.1 GCA_023700825.1 Thermoanaerobaculia bacterium
CGCAAGCTGCGCTTGCGCACTCCACATCACCGCTTCCTCTTCGCCGCTCCCGCGAGCAATCGCTCGGTCGCGATGATCGCACGGACGTGCCCGCCCTCGCCGATCGGTCCCGCGTCGTCGAACGCCTCGACCTTGAAGCGGAAAAGCTCTCCCTCGGGGCCGAGGTAGGTCGCGACTGCTTTCACCTCGCAGCCCACGGGCGTCGCCGCCGTGTGACGAACGTCGAGCGAGACTCCGACGGAGAGTTCGCCCTGCATGAGATGAGGGCGTAGCACACGCGCCGCAGCAAGCTCCATGATCGCGACCATCCGCGCCGTCGCGAAGACCTCCGGGAAGCTGTCCTCGTTCGCGATCGAGAGGGCGGCCGCGGTGTCGGAGTAGGCGACGGTGAGCTCGGCCTCTGCGGTGTCCCCGACGCTGATCGTACGTTCGCTCATGGCTGGCCTAACTCCTTCGGTTCGCCTCGTGAGGCGTCATGGGGACAATCTAGCATGGGACCGCGGAGCGCGCCGCGGGAGCGTCTCTACGATGCGGAACGTCACGTCGGGGGACGGTGGCTGAACGATTCGTACTGGCTCCCCGACCCGGAAGTCCCCGCGAGCGTGGATAGTGGAAATCGCCTTTCTGGCGGCATTCCGCACGGGGAATGCGGTGCTACCATCGCTGTTGGACAGCGGCAATGACGAGCGAGCGCTACGACGTCGTAATCCTCGGCGGAGCCTTCAGCGGAGCGGCGGCCGCGACACTGCTTCGTCGCGAGAGGCCGAGTCTCCGCGTCCTCGTCGTCGAGAAGCAGGAGCAGTTCGACCAGAAGGTGGGCGAAGCGACGACGGAGATGTCGGGGATGTTCATCACCCGGCGGCTCGGTCTCTGGCAGCACCTCGAGATGGAGCACCTGCCCAAGGAAGGGCTCCGTTACTGGTTCTCGAACGAGAAAGTGACCGGACACGCGAACGCGAGCGAGTCGGGCGCGTTCTACCGGAGCACCGTTCCCTCCTTCCAGCTGCGGCGCGACGTCCTCGACGAGCACATGCTGGAGACCGCGGTCGCCGAGGGCGCGGAGCTGCTTCGCCCGGCGAAGGTGAAGGAGGTCGTGCTCGGCGACTTCGACAACCGCGTCCTGCTCGAGAAGGACGGCGAGGAGATCGAGGTCGAGGCGAAGTGGGTGATCGATGCGACGGGCCGCGTCGCGTTCGTCGGCAGGAAGCTCGGGATCATCGACCGCAACGAGGACCACCCCGTCGCGGCGATGTGGGCTCGCTTCAACGGGGTGCGGCACATCGACGATCTCGCGGCGCGCCAGGGAGGGGTGCTGCGGGAGCGGAACATCGGCTCGCGCCGGCTCTCCACGAACCACTACGTCGGCCTCGGTTACTGGATCTGGGTCATCCCCCTCGGCAACGGCGAGACGTCGATCGGCATCGTCTGGGACAAGCGGCTCGTGAAGTTGCACGAGAGCCGCGACCGCGAGCACGACTTCGACGCGTTCCTGCGGGGAATCCCGGCGCTCGCCGAGCTCCTCGAGGGCGCCGACTTCAAGCGTGACGATTTTCGCTTCTATGCCCACCTGCCTTACGTGACGCGGCAGTACATGGGCAACGGATGGGCGCTCGTCGGCGACGCCGCGGCGTTCCTCGATCCCTATTACTCGCCAGGGCTCGACCACTGCTCGTTCTCCGTCGAAGCGACGGTGAACCTTCTCGTCGACTGGTTCGACGGCAAGGACGTCGCGATGCCGATGAAGGAGCACAACGAGACCTTCCTCCGCTCCTACCATCACTTCTTCGAGGGCA
Organism: Thermoanaerobaculia bacterium; assembly: GCA_023700825.1. GTDB lineage: Bacteria > Acidobacteriota > Thermoanaerobaculia > Gp7-AA8 > Gp7-AA8 > JACPDH01. The sequence goes on from JAMPYE010000080.1 coordinate 1,794, forward strand.
TCTACCGCGACAAGTACTACTACATGGGCGAGCACGACCTGATGGCCGCGGCGACGATGATCGACACGGCGCAGTACTACATCTTCGTCGTCATGCCCGCGTACCGGATCTTCAAGAAGTTCCACTGGATGCCAGTGCTCGGGCCGAAGCAGGCGGTGGTCAGCTATGCGATCCTCCGCGCCTACAACCGGAGCTTCAAGCGACTCGCGCTGCTCCGGCAGGAGATGGGCGTGGCCGGGCGGCGCAACGACGGGCGGCGTCTCAGCTACTTCTTCAACCTCGGCCTGGCGCCGATGCACATGCTGATGCGCGGGCTCAAGCTCTGGCTCTACGCGGAGCTCGAGGGGCTCGGCCTTCTCGCGAGGAAGATGCTCGGCGGCAAGCGCGCGAAGCCGAAGGCCGCCGACGCGATGCCGGACCCGGGCCTCGGCTCTTCCGCCCAGGGTCGCCGCTAGCTCCGCGGTTTCCGCACCACACATCCCGCGCCCGATGCGTCTCCTTGTTTCCTCCACAGAAACCGAAATGAAGAATGAAGAATGGCGAATGAGGAATGGAGAAGTGCCGGCGAGCCGCCAGCCCCGGTCTTCTTCATTCTCCATTCTCCATTCTCCATTCGACATTTCGGTTTCGATGATCGGTACGGTGGTCGAATTCGCGAGCCGGGAACGAAAAGCGCCGCCTCCTAGCGCTGCGTCGAGAGGGCGCGCCTTGCACTCTCAATTCCGCTAAGTCGACGCCACTGCGGCTGAAGCCGGGGACTACCGATCCCGCGTCGCTTCGCGACGCCCGCGCAACCTGCCGACTCGACTGCTCCGACCTCCGGCCTGCTTATCGCCTCTCGCCTTTCGCCTCCCGCCCGCCTTTCCGGCCGTAACCGTTTTATTACTTGACACGTCAATCATTCGAGTTTAAATTATCGCCATGTCACGAAACACCAGCCGCATCCAAGCCGAGATCAAGCAGAGCAAGCCGTTCCGGTCGTTGGCGCAGGAGGCAACGGTCGGGCTGCTGCGCACCGCCGACGTTCTCCAGAGGAAACTCGGGGCCGTTACGGCGACCGAAGAGCTGACGGTCCAGCAGTACAACGTGCTCCGGATCCTGCGCGGCGCAGGCGCCGAAGGGCTCCCGACGCTCGAGGTAGGCCAGCGGATGATCGAGCAGGCACCCGGCGTCACGCGTCTCCTCGACCGTCTCGAGGCGAAGCAGCTCGTCCGCCGCGAGCGATGCCGCCACGACCGCCGCCAGGTGTTCTGCTACATCACGGAAGAGGGGCTCCGGAGCCTCGCGAGGCTCGACCAGCCGGTCGACGAGGCCGACGAGGCGGCGATGGCGGGGCTCACGAAGTCGGAAACGAAGGCGTTGATCGCGCTGCTCGACCAGATACGGGCGGCACACGGCGAATGAACACGCACACCAACCACCGGGCATGACCCGGACATCACAACCAGAACCACGACAGAAAGGGACACTCCAATGAAACGCTCACTCATCCTCGCACTCGCGGTCGTCGCGCTGACGCCGCTCTTCGCCTCCGCGGCCGACCTCTACGTCGTCGACAAGACGCATTCCGAAGTCTCCTTCCGCGTTCGCCATCTCGTCGCGAACACCCCGGGCAAGTTCAACGACTACAGCGCGAACATCGCCCTCGACCCGGCGGACCTCACGAAGTCGGCGGTCGACTTCACGATCCAGGCGGCCAGCATCGACACCGCGAACGCCGATCGCGACAAGCACCTCCGCGGCGAGGACTTCTTCTGGGTCGACCAGCACCCGACGCTCACCTTCAAGAGCGAGAAGATCGTCAGGAAGAGCAAGGACGAGTTCGATGTCACGGGAACGCTGACGATGCGCGGCGTGTCGAAGAAGATCACCGTCCCCGTCGAGTTCGGCGGCTTCATGAAGGATCCGTGGGGCAACGAGAAGGCGGGTTTCACCACCGCGTTCACCGTCAACCGGAAGGACTACGGCATCAGCTGGAACACGACGCTCGACCAGGGCGGCGTCGTCCTCGGTGAAGACGTCAAGATCAGCCTCAGCCTCGAGCTCAACAAGAAGAAGTAAGAGCTCGCCACCTCCCCGCCGCTCGCACCCGCCCCGGATCGGAATCCGGCCGGGGCGGGCACCGACCAAAGAAACCCGAGCAGCACAAGGAGATAGCCATGAGCAACGTTGCAACACTCGACAAGAAACTCAACGAGATGATCCTCGGCGGCCAGGCGATGGAAGCGTTCGAGCAGTTCTACGCCGACGACGTCGTGATGCAGGACAACGATGACGCGCCGTTCGTGGGCAAGGCCTTCAACCGCGAGCGCGAAGTGAAGTTCTTCGACTCGCTCGGCGAGGTGCACCAGATCAGCATCGACGGCGGCGCCGCCGGCGACGCGATCAGCATGAGCGAATGGACCTACGACGTCACTTTCAAGGGCGGGCCGCGCGTGAAGTGGAGCCAGGCGGCCGTTCGCCGCTGGACTGGCGACAAGGTCGTTCACGAGCGCTTCTTCCACAAGACGCTCGGCTGAATCCGGGCTGATGAGGAACGCAAAGCGCGGCGCCGATGGCGCCGCGTTTTCGTTTCAGCCCGCTGCAATCGTCCGGAGGCCTGTCAAATCCGGATTCCGAAGTCCCAAGTCACTCCGCGCCCACGAGCTTTCCGACAATCACAGTGACGTTGTCGGTGCCGCCTCCGTCGAGCGCGAGGTCGACGAGTTGCCTGCACGCCTCCGACGGGGAGGCCGCGTCGGCGACGACGATTCCCATCCGCTCCTCGGTGACGTGCTTGTTGAGCCCGTCGGTGCAGAGGACGAGCGCGTCGCCCGGCTCCATCGTCACGCGGTAGGAGAGGACTTCGGGCAGGTGGGCCTCGGAGCCGCCGACCGCGCTCGCGAGGATGTGCTTCATCCTCGAGTTTTCTGCAGCGTCGGCATCGAGCACGCCGCTGTCGACGAGCACCTGCGCGACCGTCTGGTCCTTCGTAAGGCGAAGCGCGGCGCCGCCCCGGACGAGGTACGCGCGGCTGTCGCCCACGTGAACGATCCAGGCGCGAGCGCCGAGAACGAAGGCCATCGTCAGGGTCGTCGCCATTCCCTTTCTGTTCGGACGCTCGACGATCTCCTGTTTGAGCCGCTCGTCCGAGTCGAGAATGATCTTGCCGAGTTGCTCGATCAGCTCGTCCTCGAGGTTCGACCCGGCGGCTGCCTGCCCCAGGCCGAGCGGGCGCGTGTAGTACGAAAGAAAGGTGTCGACGGTGAGCGCGCTGGCCTCATGGCCGAACTCGGAGCTGCCGATGCCGTCGGCGACGACGAGCACCGTGCCTCCGGGCCCGCTCGGGAGGACGCCGGGCTCGCCGATGTCGCGGCTCGACGCGAGCACTTCGAACGATCGCATCACTCGGCCGACGAGGAATCGGTCGGCGTTCGTCGTCCGGACTTTCCCCGTGTCACTGATCCCGTCAACGTCGAATCGCATCGAATCCCTCACGCGCTCCGCGGGCCGGCGCAGCTGCGCCGGAAAGTATAAGCCGATGCGGGTGCGTGGTCATGCACTGTCTCGCGCCCGATCGGCGAGCGCCGAGGAGACGAGGGACACGCCGAAGGGAACGGCGAACGTCAGGGCGATGCGGACGAGGGCCGCGGCCGGGACACGCTCGAGCGCGACGAAAGACGCGACGATGGCGGTCTGGTTGATGATCGTCAGGAGAGGGCCGACGATGGCCGACGTGGTCGCGGCGCGAGGCAGGTTTCGAGGGCTGCGGCAGTGGCGCAGGAACGACGCGGGTGCGCGGCGGGCCGTGTTGCCGTTCGTCATCGCGTCCGGTCCCGCACCGTGCGTCAAGCGCCGGCGTAGCGAAGCGGCGGGGGAGTGATCTGTTGCCACTCGTACTCTTCGATCGCATGCCCGATCCAGCCGATCGACCGGCCGAGCGCGGCCAGCGTGATCGGCGCGTCGGCGGGGAACTGCATCGCCCGCGCGAGCGCGACGATCGCGAACTCGAGTGTCGGCTTCTCTCCGAGCAACTCGTCGGCGGCGGCGGCCAGCTTCTTCGAACGGGCGTGGTCCTTCGAGCCCTTCGCCGCCGCGTCGACCATATCGAGCAGCAGCACGGCGCGAGGATCTCCGGCCGGATGCATCGGGTCTCCGAAGCCGGGAATCGCCTCGCCTCGCTCGAGCCTGGAGCGGAGCGCTGCGCCTGCGTCGGCCGGGCGCGCGACCTCCGAGAGCAGCGCGTCGATCCGCCCGATGGCACCGCCGCAGCGGATGCCTCGAAACGCGGAGAGCGCGCCGGAGACCGCCGCGTACGGGGTCGCGCCGGCGGCGGCGACGGTGCGAGCGGCGAGCGTCGCGTGGTCGGCGGGCTGGTCGGCGCCGAGGATGATCGCCGCGCGAACCAGCTCGGTCGCACGCTTCTGTTGTGGCGACCACGCGGAGCGCAGCGCATCGGCGATGCCGGTCGACGCCTCGAAGCATTTTCCGGCGACCGATTCGGTCAGCATCTGGAGAATCGCGGCGCCGGTGCGGGCGGCGGGAACGGCGCGGAGATCCCACGACGACGCGTCGTCGTCGGACGCGAGCGCGAGCACGGTCTGAAAGCGCTCGACCGGGGAGAGCCCCGAAAATCGCGAGACGGATGCGCGATACGACTCGGGTGCGCGGACCCGCGTGCGGAAGAGCTGCTCGGACGCCTTCGCGTCGCCGAGCCAGATGAGCGCCGCGACCTCCCCGATCGAACGGTTCTTCGCGAGCGCCAGCGCGTCGTGGCCCCGGTAACGGACGCGCCCCGGCTCGACGTCCGTGATCTTCGTTTCGATCGCGCCCGGCACCGGCACGGAGCCGTGCGCCGTCGCTCTGCGCCCCTCGCGGCGCCCCTCGCGCTGCTTGCGGAGCCGCTCGATGTCCTCGGCGAGGTAGCGCTTCTCGCGCTTCTCCGAGTCGTCCCATTCCGAGCGGATCAGCCCGCGGCTCACGTAGGCGTAAATCGTCGTGACGCTGACGCCGAGCTTCGCGGCGGCTTCCTGGGCGGTGAGGGTGCGCATGGCTCGATCTCCCTTACGTTGACGAACTCGTCAATGTTGATCAATATTTCGAAATTCGTCAAGTGCCGCGGTCGCCAATGGGTAGGTGCGGCGCATCGTCGTTTTCGGGGCTGCGGGTGCCTGGAGCCCTGAGTCCCTTCCCGTCGCTTCCGGCCCCGCGACGCGGCGCCGTGCTAGCATTCTCCCGGCCCATGTCCGTCAAACAGCAGCGCGAGAGACAGGTCTGGATGCTCGTCGGAAGCAGCGTGGTCCTTTTCACGCTTCTCACGATGCTCTTCGGCCCGGACTCGTTCGGCGAGAGGATCCTGTCGATTTTCTTTGCCGCATTCTCCGTCGGCGCTCCGAGCGCGATCTTCCTCTGGCGCCGCCATCAATGGAAAGGGGAGCGGGGCCAGTCGGCCGTGCTGCTCGGAAGGGTCGCATCGGGCGATCTCGCGTTCTACGCGGACGACATCCGGCGCACGGGCATGACGTCGGAGATCGCCTCGGCGACCCGCGCGCTCGTGGTCAACCTCGAGCGGACCGTGAGCCGGTTCGCGCAGATGTCGGCGGACGTCCGGGTCGCCAGCGACCACCTCATCGAACAGGCCAGGAACCTCTCGCGCGCCACAACGGGCCAGACGAGCTCGATCGAGGCGACCTCGAGCTCACTGCGCGAGATCGACCAGTCGGTGCAAAACGTGCGACAGAGCATGGACGCGCTCTCGGCGAGTGCTGAAGAGACCTCCACGGCCGCCACGCAGATGTTCGCGAGTATCCAGGAGGCTTCGGGCACCGCGGATGCGCTCTCCGAGTTCGCTGAGCAGACCGCTGCTTCGGTGGAGGAGATGATTGCCTCACTCAACGAGGTGGCAAGGAACACGGAAGAGCTCTCGTCGATGGCGGTCGAGACGTCGAGCTCGATCCTGCAGATGAGCGCCACGACCGAGGAGATCGCGCGGAGCGCGAAGGAATCGGCCGAGTTCTCCGAGCTGGCGACCGAGGCCGCGGAGCAGGGTCGCGCGGCGATGGAGGGGACGGTCCAGGGGATGACCGAGATCGAGTCGGCGGTCGGCGAGGTCCGCACCGCGGTCGGTGATCTCGGCGCTCGCTCGAAGGAGATCGGGGAGATCGTCCGCGTGATCGAGGACATCGCGCGGCAGACGAACCTGCTCGCGCTGAACGCGGCGATCATCGCCGCGCAGGCAGGGGAGCACGGGACCGCGTTCGCGGTCGTGGCCGACGAGATCCGCGACCTCTCGCAGCGCACGTCGAAGTCGACCGACGAGATCCGAAGCATCATCCAGCGCGTGCAGGCGAGCGTCGGGCAGACGGTGAACCAGATGACGGTCACCGCGCAGCGCGTGACGAACGGGGTCGCGCTCGCCGCGGGGGCCGAGGTCACGCTCGAGTCGATCATCGACCTGGCGAAGCAGGCGGCGCTGTCGGCGACCGACATCGCGCGCGCGACGGAAGAGCAGATCCGCGGGAGCCGCGGAGCGGCGCGGGCGATCGAGATGGTCGCGGGCATGGTGCAGCAGACCGCGCAGGCGACCGCACAGCAGTCGGATACCTCGCGCGCGATCGGCCGCCAGGCCGAGACGGTGCGCGACTACACCAAGACGCTCAAGCGAGCACTCTCCGAGGAGGAGTCGGGAAGCCAGTCGATCAACCTGGCGATCGGAAGCATGATGTCGGCGATCGGCACGGTCAGCGAATCGACGACGTCGCTCGCGGCGGAGAGCGCCGCGATCGTCATGGCGATGGGGGGCGTGGAGCAGGGAGCGAAGGAGACCGGTCGCGCGGTCGCCAGCATGAACCGGACTTCGGCGACGCTTCGCCAGGGAGCCGGCGTGCTGCAGGCGGAGCTCAAGCGGTTCACACTGCCGACGCCGAAACCGGGCGGCGTGATCCGCACCGCGACGGTGCTCCCCGACAAGCTCACTCTCGACCCGCTCTTCCAGGCGTCGATGGCGGCCAACGTCATCCAGAAGGCGATCCACGAGACGCTCGTCCGCTACGGCGAAGGGGCGGAGCTTCTTCCCGGGCTCGCGGAGAAGTGGGAGATCCTCGACGACGGCCGCGCCTACCGCTTCCACCTGCGGCGGCGCGCGAAGTTCCACAACGGCCGCCCCGTCACCTCGCGCGACGTCGAGGCGTCGTTCCTCCGCCTCATGTCACCGAAGCACAAGTCGGGCGGGCGCTACCTCGTGCAGGACATTCGCGGCGCGCGCGAGGTGATCGAGGGGCGGGCCGAACGCGCCGAGGGATTCGTCATTCGCGACGACCAGATCTTCGACCTCGTCGTCGACAACGCGCCCGCGTTCTTCGTCATGCTGCTGACGTTGACGAAAACCGCGATCGTCCCGGTCGAGGAAGCGCGCGACCTCGAGCGCTTCCGGCTGCATCCGATCGGCGCCGGTCCGTACAAGGTCGTCGAGGCGGTCGAGGGAAGCCACGTGCTCCTCCGCCGCAACGAACACTTCTACGATCAGGATCGTCCGCGCCTCGCTGAGATCCGGTTCCGGCTCGATTTCTCGAACACCCGCGAATTCGCCGACGCGTTCCTCCGTGGCGATCTCGACGTCGCCCACCGCGTCCCGCTGAACCTCGTTGCGGAGCTCAAGGACGATCCGCGATACGCACCGTACCTCGGCGACACGATCTTCCAGCACACGTCGTACCTGGGGTTCGACTGCACCACGCCGCCCTTCAACCGGATCGAGGTCCGGCAGGCGATGAACTACGCGATCGACCGCGGCCGGATCAACGAGAAGATCTTCGCGGGTCTCGGGTTTCCCGCAAAGTCGCTGCTCCCGCCGGGGCTTCCCGGCTACGACGACGAGCTGCAGGGTTACGCCTTCGATCCCGAGCGTGCGCGGACGCTGCTTCGGAGCGCGGGGGTCGCCGCCGGCTTCCAGGTCGAGTACTGGGCCCATCCGCAGGACGAGGGGATGAACACCGGGGTCGTGCCGCTCATCATCGAGAACCTGGCTCACGTCGGCATCAGGGTCGAGGTCGTGCAGACGACGCGCGACCGCGTCGACGCCGCCATGGAGAAGCCCGGACACAACCAGATCTTCGTCCGGAACTGGTTCGGCGACATCCCCGATCCCGACAACTTCTTCTGGAACTTCTTCCATCCCTCGTCGACCGTCATCCCCGGAATCAACTACCGCGAGCCGGAAGTCGTGTCGCTGATCGACAAGGCGCGGCAGACGATCGACATGGAAGAGCGAGCGGAGATGTATCGCAAGCTCAACGCGCGCGTGCTCCGCGACGCGCCGATCGTCCCCCTCTTCCACGAGCGCTTCTTCATCCTCCACCGCCCCGAGATCCGCGAGATGCGTCCCTGCCTCGTCACGCCGCCGGTGCGGTACGACAAGCTGTGGGTGGATCAGTAGAAACGAATAGAGACCTCAAGAATTGAGAATTGAGAGATGGCCAGCAAGCGGCTTCATCGAATTCTCGAGTCCTCGATCGTCAGGCTGGGAGACGGGGCCAGGACGGCTCCAGCGACCTCCCGAATTTCCGAATTCGTGAAGAAGCGGTTCCCCCGTTCTCAATTCTCAATTACCAATTCTCCCGACAGCCTCGTCGCGCTGCTAGCCCTTTCTTCGCTCCTTCTGCTGTCGGGCTGCTTCGACGCCCTCGTCAAGGAGACGATGGAGATCGCCTTCGAGCGCGACGGCACGGTCGTGCTGCGCGTCGACACGGTGGTTGCGGACGAAGGGGAAACGCCGGAGATGAACCAGCGGCTCGACGAGATCCGGGCAGAGCTGCTCGAGGGGCGCGATGCCTGGGCGCGCCGGTTCGATCGGGTGAATCCGAAAGGCGAGTCGTTCAGCTGGGCCAAAGAGCAGGGGAAGCTCAGGCAGACGACCCGGATCGCGAGGATGAACCCCGACGAACTGGGCAGCATCTTCTTCGACACGTCGCTGCAGTTTCGCTACCACGAGGAGCGCGGATTCGCGCAGCTCGAGATCTATGCCGGCGACAGCCAGCTCGCCACGCGCGAGCAGATACGCGAGTACAACGAGGCGGCAGACCGCTGGTCGCACGCGGTGACCGGCTACTACCGCGCGCTCGACGAGCTCTATCGTTATGCGAACAGCTATCCCGACCGCGCCGAGGGGATGTTCTCGATCATCTTCGAAGAGGACCTCGGTGACGACGATGGCATCATGGCCGGATCGGAGGCTCCAGCTCCCGGAGAAAGCGGCAGAATCGGGGAGCCTGGCGGAGGCGCCGCTCCTCCTCCCTCGGCTACGGACGAGGAGCGCGCGATGGCGGAGCGCGTCGTTCTGGCCCTCGACGAAATCATCGAGGCGCAGGGCCGCAGGGAGGGGCGAGAGCTCTCGGCCGACGCTCTGGCCCGATTGGTGAACGACCCCTTCCCTGGCGAACTCCGAATCCGCCCCGACGGCCATATCGAAGACTTCGAGGGCTTCGTCCCCGACGTCGAGGCGGGCGGCGTGCGCGTCGAGCGCAAAGGGCTCCTCGAGGCACTTGCATCGATGCGCGGGCGATGGGCCTCACCTGATCCGTTCCACGAACTGCTCGACCGTGCGGCGGCCGGAGACGCCGCGCCTCCGTTCGACCTCGGAGGATTCCTCGCGCAGCCGCGCGAGGCGTCGCCGCCGAAGGACTGGCGTGAGGTACGCGCCGCGCTCGACAAGGCCTTGCGACCGGCATCGACGTATCGAGTCAGGTGGCAGGTGAGCAGAAAAGCCGATTTGAGAATTAAGAATTGAGAATCGAGGGCTCGTGAGTTGAACGGGCGCTCGACCTTTCACCGATCAGCGCACACTCTTCGAATGTCGAACCGAAGCTCACCTGCGCAGCGGCGATCTCTCGATTCTCAATTCTTCAATTTTCGATTCCGCGTGAGCGGCGCTACTCCCACTCGATCGTCCCGGGCGGCTTCGACGTGACGTCGTAGACGACGCGGTTGATGCCGCGCACTTCGTTCACGATGCGGCGGGAGACGGTGTCGAGCAGGTCGTGCGGAAGGCGGAACCAGTCGGCGGTCATGAAATCGGAGGTCGACACGGCGCGAAGCGCCGCGACGTTCTCGTACGTCCGCTCGTCACCCATCACTCCGACCGTCTTCACGGGCAGGAGCACGACGAATGCCTGGCCGATTTGGCGGTAGAGCCCGGCGCGGCGGATCTCCTCGATGAAGATCGCGTCGGCTTCCTGAAGCACGCGCACCTTGTCCTCGGTGATGTCGCCGAGGATTCGAACTGCAAGACCTGGCCCCGGGAAGGGGTGGCGCCAGACGAACTCCTCCTCGAGGCCGAGCTCGACGCCTAACCGGCGCACCTCGTCCTTGAAGAGCTCGCGGAGCGGCTCGATGAGCTTGAGGCCCATTTTCTCGGGGAGGCCGCCGACGTTGTGGTGCGTCTTGATGACGGCCGACGGGCCGCGCACCGAGACCGACTCGATGACGTCGGGGTAGAGCGTCCCCTGCACGAGGAACTCGACGCCGGCG
>JAMPYE010000681.1 GCA_023700825.1 Thermoanaerobaculia bacterium
CGAGAACCTCGTTGACCACGCGAACCCATGCGCGCCAGCTCTCCGTCAGCTCATCGAGCCGCTTCTTTCCCTTCGAAGTGATCTTGTAGTACTTGCGCGGAACGCCGCGCGCGGGCGGGTCCCACTCGGCGGCGATCAGCCCCGCATCCTCTAGCCGGTAGAGAACGGGATAGAGGGTCCCCTCCTTCAAGTCGATCCACCCGCCGCTTCGCCCGTGAAGCTCACTTGCGAGCTCGTACCCATAGCTGCGCCGCTCCCGGACGATGCGGAGCAGGAGGAGCTCGAGCGTCCCTCGCTTGATCTCCCTGTCGAACGGCTCGTTTGTCGGCATCGGAACCCCCACGATTCACTACTACGTACAACACCATACCTAGTTGCACAAAATATATGTCCACACAATTCGATTGGCAACCCCGGGTTACCGAGGGCTGGTGGAAAGAAGGTGAAGCGAATACGGCGTCCGACGCGCAAGTCGTGTCCGGGCGTCGCAATGCGCCTCCCGTGCCGCTAGAATTCGGGGTGCAGTCACGGCTCGTTCCGCGGCCGTCGGAGGCCTCGGCGCGAGGCCGAGCGAGGAGGCGACGATGGGTGCAGGCCGCTGGAATCCAACGCATGAGCTCTTGCGGCTCCAGGACCGGCTGAACCGGATGTTCGGGCCGTCGCTCGACGACGACGACGACCAGCTCGTCTCAGGGCAATGGACGCCTCCCTGCGACATTCTCGAGAACGCCGACGCCATCGTCCTGCGCGCCGAGCTCCCCGGCGTGCGCGAGGAGGACATCGAGATCCACGTCGAAGGAGGAATGCTGACGCTGCGTGGCGAGAAGCGCTTCGAGAAGGAAGAGAGCGAGCAGAGCTATCACCGCATCGAGCGCGCCTACGGCGATTTCGTCCGCACCTTCACGCTGCCTCGAAGCATCGACCCCGAGGCGATCTCGGCAAAGTACGAGCGCGGAGTGCTCGAGCTGACGATGCCCAAACGATCAGAAACGAAGCCGCGTCAGATCAGGATCGAGATCACGGAGTAATTCGGAGCGCGGAGTGGGAAGTGCGAAATGAAGAGCCGCGGCTGGTGACCCTCCGCCAACCCCGGACTCCGCTCCTGCGATTCAACGCGGCGGCAGCGGTTCGGTCACTCCGCAATCCGCATTTCAACTTTCCCAATCCGCAATCCGCATTCCGCAATCCGGCCGCATTCCGCATTCCGCACTCTGCAGTTCATTGTTCCGCGGCCTCGATATCGTCGAGAAACATCTCCCGGTAGAACCCGACAACGGTCACGAAGAGCACCAGCGTCAAAGGGCCCATGAGAAGTCCGATGATGCCGAAGACCTTCATCCCGCCGAGGATCGAGAAGATGAGGACGATGCCCGACATCGCCGTCCCTCCCTTCATGGCCCATGGCCGGATCAGATTGTCGATCGTTCCGACGACGAGAACGCCCCAGAGCAGCAGGAAGAACACTCGCCAGTCCAGGCCGCCGGTGAACGCGAGGTAGCCCGCCGCCGGAATCCAGACGAGGCTGGCGCCCACCATCGGAATCAGCGACGTGATTGCCGCGACTGCGCCCCAGAGAAACGCGCCGGGAACTCCGGTAATCGCACAGCCGATGCCCGTCACCGCGCCCTGCGCGAGCGCGGTCAGGACCTGGCCCCGCAACGTCGCGTCGATGACGCCGCGGACTTTCACGAAGATCTCTCTCGTCTGGTTGCGACGGAGCGGCGACAACTCCTCGAGCTGCACCACCAGCTGTTTCCCGTCGGTGTAGAACCAGGTCGCCGCGAGCAACATCATGAAGAAACCGACGACGAGGTCGAGCAGGCTTCCGAAGATGTGCCCTCCCTGCGCGGCGACGAAGCCCGACACGTTCTTGACGGCAGCGTAGGCCAGAGAGCCGACGCTCACCTTCTTCGCATCGACTCCCGGAATCCTGCTGAGAATCGAGTCGAGCCGGGACTCGAGCTGGAGAGAGTCGATCTTCTGCTGGACGTCGGTCTCCTGAAGGGCTTCGACGACTCCGCTCGCCTGCTGCACGAGCATCGCCACGAGCACACCGACCGGGATCACGACGACGAGCGTCAACGCGAGGAGCATCGTCGCGGCGGCGAGCCCGGATCGGCCTCCGAGCCGCGCACGCACCCGCTCGTACGTCGGGTAGGTGAACGACACGAGGATTCCCGCGAGGAGAATCGGCGTCACGAACGGCAGAAAGACCCGGATCGTAAGAACGGCGATGACGATCGCGATCGCAAAGAAACCGACGAGTGGAAGCCAGCTCCGCTTGAACGCCGACTGCACGGCATTCGCCCCGGGATCAGTATTCATGCTCATGGTTCGCGCAGTGTATCGGGACAAGTGGGCGGTGAGAAGCAGGCGAGAGGCAGGCCAGAGGCCGAAAGGAGGCCAAAGGTCAAAGGTCAAAGCAGGCGGCGGTTCGGGCGGCTGCACATGACGGTGCCTGCGCTTTCGCAGCGCGGCGGCGTCCTCGCCGCCACGCCTGCCGGCGAGGACGCCGGCGCTACGACTTCTCGCCTGCTTTGA
>JAMPYE010000682.1 GCA_023700825.1 Thermoanaerobaculia bacterium
CCATCGCCGCACTGATCGGCTGGGCACTGCTCCGATCGTCGTCTGGAACGCCGGTGTATCAGGCGATTGCAGTGTTGCCGATCGAGAACCCCGATTCGGCCACAACGTACGTGAGCGACGGCATCGCGGAGGCGATCATCGACGGCCTCTCGACATCTCCAGCGATCCGGGTGACCTCGCGGACCTCGTCGTTTCCTTACCGGAAGCCGCCGCTCGATCTTCGAAAGGTGGGACGCGAGCGCGGTGTGACCGCGGTCGTGACTGGCCGGCTCGCGCGCCGGGGCGACGACAGCCTCCTGAGGCTCGAGCTCGTCGACACGAACGACGGAGCTCAGCTCTGGGCGAAGGACTACACGCAACGAACGTCCGACATCGACACGCTCCGCGCGCGGGCCGTCCGCGACCTGTCACTCCGCCTCGGCGTCTCCAACGCGGACAGGCCGAGTGCCGTGAAAAACGCCGAGGTGTACGACCTCTACTTGAGAGGCCGATATCACTGGAATCTCCGGAGTGTCGAAGACCAGCTTCGGGCGGTGGAGTACTTTCAGCGTGCGGTCGAGCTCGACCCGAACTTCGCTCCGGGATGGGCCGGGCTGGCGAACGTGTACGGCACGCTCGTCGGCAGTTCCCTGGTACCCGGCCGGGAGGAAGAGACTCAGCTCAAGGCGATCGACGCGGCGAAACGCGCGATCGCGATCGACGCAACGAACGCGGAGGCGTACGCAAGCCTCGCTGCATCGAAGGTCACCTATTACCGCGATTACGCAGGCGCCGAGCGCGACTACAAGCGAGCGATCGCACTGAACCCGAGCATTCCCTCGGCACATCACTGGTACGCAAGTCTCCTGGCGAGGCTCGGACGTGAAGACGAGGCTCGCCGCGAGCTCGACATCGGCTGGCGGCTCGATCCCTTTTCGCGCTCCGCGAACCACTCGCGTTGCTTCGGTCGGATCATGGCACGCCGCTATGGAGAGGCGCTGGAGCTGGCCCGCCAGACGCAGCAACGCGATCCGGAAACGCGCCTTTCGTGGTGCGTCCTTTGGGCGAGCGTAATGACGGGCGACGTCGACGGCGCTCTGGAGGCAACCTCGCGGGCGCATCCGGACAGGGCCGCGGCGTTCGAGAAAGGCGTGCGGCTCGAAGGGATGAAAGGCCTCCTGCGCGCACACCTGGAATACAGGGCCGAGATCCCGGAGTACGAGCGCGCTGCGCTCCACGCGATGCTCGGGGAGCGCGATCCCGCGTTCGCGGAGCTCGAGCGTTCCTTCGCGATGAACCGCGCGTTCACCGGATTCCTGTGGATCGATCCTCGGTTCGACTCGATTCACGACGACCCGCGCCTGCTCGATCTCGCGCTTCGTCTCAACCTGCCGCAGGCGAGGGAGGCGGCCCGGCGAGCGAAGAGCGGCTCGTAGCGAAGGCATCCGAGCTTCGCCGCTTCGCGCCGACGTGCCTTCTCCGCAACCCGGAGAAGGCGCGACGGCTTGCCTGCAACCGCTACCTCGTCAGCGACCGGTACTTGATCCGATGCGGCTGGTCGGCCTCGACGCCTAACCTCGCGTGCCGATCGGCCTCGTACTCCGAGTAGTTGCCGTCGAAGAAGACCGCCTTCGAGTCACCCTCGAACGCCAGCATGTGCGTCGCGACGCGGTCGAGAAACCAGCGGTCGTGGGAGATGATCACCGCGCAGCCCGCAAAGTTCTCGAGCGCCTCTTCTAGCGCGCGCATCGTGTTGACGTCCAGGTCGTTCGTCGGCTCGTCGAGCAGGAGGACGTTGCAGCCTTCCTTCAGCATCTTCGCTAGATGAACGCGGTTGCGCTCCCCACCCGAGAGGAGCCCGACCTTCTTCTGCTGGTCCTGTCCCGAAAAATTGAAGCGCGCGACGTACGCACGCGCGTTGACCTCGCGCGTTCCGAGCAGGATCACGTCGGAGCCGCCCGAGATCTCCTCGAAAATCGTCTTCTCGGGATCGAGCGTCCGGTTCTGGTCGACGTAACCGAGCTTCACCGTCTCGCCGAGACGGATCGTGCCGGCGTCGGGCTTCTCTTCCCCGGTGATCATCTTGAAGAGTGTCGTCTTTCCGGCTCCGTTGGGGCCGATGATTCCGACGATGCCGCCGGGAGGGAGCATGAAGCTCATATCCTCGACGAGCAGCGTCTCGCCATAGCCCTTCTTGACGGCGTTCGCTTCGACGACGATGTCACCGAGGCGCGGGCCGGGCGGGATGAAGATCTCGAGGTCCTTGATCTTCTCCTGCGTCGCCTGCGACAGTAGTTCCTCGTAAGCGTTGATTCGTGCCTTGCCCTTGGCGTGGCGGGCCTTCGGCGACATGCGGATCCACTCGAGCTCGCGCTGCAGCGTCTTGCGGCGATCGCTCTCGGACTTCTCTTCCTGCGCGAGCCTCGCTTCCTTCTGCTCGAGCCACGAGGAGTAGTTCCCCTTCCACGGAATCCCCTGACCGCGATCGAGCTCCAGGATCCACCCCGCGACGTTGTCGAGGAAGTAGCGGTCGTGGGTGACGGCGATGACCGTCCCCTC
>JAMPYE010000683.1 GCA_023700825.1 Thermoanaerobaculia bacterium
AGCGCGGCCGCGAACTCCGCGGCGCGCGCGTACCGGTCGTCGCGGCTCTTCTCGAGCGACTTCATGAGGATCGCTTCGAGCTCGGGCGGCACCGGCGTGCCGGGGTTGGTCTCGGCGATCGGAGCCGGCTTCTCGGTGACGTGCTTGAGGATGTAGCCGTGCGGGTTCGTCGCCTGGAACGGCGCGCGCCCGGCGAGCATCTCGTACAGCACGATGCCGAACGAGTAGAGGTCGCTGCGCGCGTCGAGGTGCTCGCCCTCCTTGAGGAAGCCGGCCTGCTCGGGCGACGCGTACTTGAGCTTGCCGAGGAACATGCCGGTTTGCGTGAGTCCGTGGCCGCTCTCCCCTTCCGCGAGCTGCTTGGCGATGCCGAAGTCGATCACCTTGCAGAGCAGTTTTCCCTTGTTGTCCTGCGAGAGCATGATGTTCTCGGGGGAGATGTCGCGGTGGATGAGGTCCATCGAGTGGAGGTGCTCGAGGCCGAGGAGCGCCTGGATGGAGATCTCGACGCTGAGGCGCGGCGGGATCGGCCCGTTGGTGGCGATCCACTTCTGGATGTTCGTCCCGTCGATGAACTCCCAGACCATGTAGTACGAGCCGTCGTCGAGCTGCGCGAAGTCGTACAGCATCGCGAGGTTCTTGTGCTTGATCATCGTCGACGTGCGGGCTTCCTGCAGGAATCGCTGGAGGCCCTGGTCGTCGGCAGCCACGTTCGGCCGCATGATCTTGATGACGCGGAGCTCGTTGAGGTGGATGTGCCTGACCTTGAAGATCTCGCCCATGCCACCGACGCCGAGACGGTCGATGATCTGGTACTTGCCGTCGAGCAGGCGCTCGGAGTACGTGCGCTGGAAGGCGGTGACGCGCTCGCCGCAGTTCGGACACTGGTCCAGCTGCGCGTCGATCATTGCCCTGCATCTCAGACAGCTCAATTGGCTCATCACAGGCTCCCGTTGCGTCGTGCGGCGCGGTCCGCCGCTAGTGGTCCTTGACTACGTAACTGCAGGCCGGATCGGCCCCGAATCGGACGATGTCTCCCGCCTTGAGCGCGACGCGCTCGACGCGGGCGTTGTTCACGTAAGTTCCGTTGGCGGACTTGAGGTCCTCGATCACCGCATCGGTCCCCGTGAGGGTGCTCCGGGCATGCCGGCGGGACACGGCGGGGTGAGTGAGGACGATCGAGCAGGCGCGGTCGCGGCCGACCACGACGTCGTCGCCGCTGATCGCGTGCTTGTCGCCCCCGTCGCCCTTGACGCTGACGAGCGCCCACTGGTTCTGCTTCGCCTGCCTGACCGTGTGCGCCGGGTCGTCGGTCGGCATCACGACGTGCGGCGCGAACGGCTGCCGGGCGTTGTACTCCTCGAGGGCTTCGAAGAACTCGCGCGCCGATTCGTACCGGTTCTCCGCGCGCGGCTCCATCCCTTTGAGGACGATCGCCTCGACGTCGCGCGGGATGTCGAACTTCACTTTTCGCGGCGGCTCCTTCTCGCCGCGGTAGATCGCGTCGATGAGCTTCGGCAGCGAACGGCTGTTGAAGGGCAGCGTCCCCGTCAGCATCTCGTACAGCAGGACCGCGGACGAATAGACGTCGCTCTTCGGGCCCGCGTTCTGCGGCTCGCGGATCTGCTCGGGCGACATGTAGTGCGGCGTGCCGAGCAGGAAGCCGGACCGGGTCAGGACCGTCTGTCCCGAACCGGCGCCCTCCTTGATCTTCCCGATGCCGAAGTCGGTCACCTTCACGACGCCCGAAGGCTCCTGGATGAGGTTCGCCGGCTTGATGTCGCGATGGACGATCCCCTTGCCGTGCGCGTAGACGAGCGCCTCGAGCAGGCACTGGCAGATCGAGATCGCCTCGGGAACCGGCAGCGCGCCGCGCTCGCTGAGCACGACGTCGACCGGCGTCCCCTCGACCAGTTCCATGACGAGGACCGCTCCGCGCTCGTCGTTGATGAACTCGTAGAAGCGCGTGATGTAGCGGTGGCGGAGGCGCGAGAGGATCTGGGCTTCCTTGACGAAGCGCTTCCGGGCCGTGACGTCCCCCGCCAGCTCGTCCGACATGATCTTGAGGACGACGGCAAAGCCGGCGGGAAGCGTCTCTGTCGCCGCGATCGTCCTGCCGACGTAGACGTGGCTCATGCCCCCTTCGCCGAGCTCGCGCTCCACGCGGTAGTTTCCGTAGACACTCGCGATCATTGCAGCGGCCCCTCTTCGTCCCAGTAGACGCCGTCCCGGCAGAGCGGCATGAACATCAGCTTGTGCGACCCGATCCGGATGACGTCGGAGCCGGCGAGGTCGCATCGGTGAGCGATCTCGCTCTCGTTCACGAACGTCCCGTTCGTCGAGTTGTGATCCATCAGGATGAAGCGCCGCTCCTCCGGCCGGAAGACGAGGTCGGCATGGTGCGACGACGCCTGGTCGTCGAGCACGACGATGTCGGAGCGGCGGTCGCGTCCGATGACGTTGCGCCCGATGCGGACCGCGAACGACTCGCCGCGCGACTCGCCGCTGAGCCCCACGAGCCACCCGACCACGTACCG
>JAMPYE010000684.1 GCA_023700825.1 Thermoanaerobaculia bacterium
ACCCCCGGAAACGCAATGCGGAGTTGTCCGCACCCCGGAGGGGTGCCAGAGGGAAGCACGCATCGCCGTCGCGCTGGCACCCCTCCGGGGTGCGCATCGTGTGATGCGCCTGCACCCCGGGTCGCCGCAGGCGACCCGGGGCTACCTTATGGCACGCCTCCGGCGTGCACACGCGTCCGGGGCCTTCTCACTCCGCCGCGCCGCCCATCGGCGGAAGCTCGATCGTCGCCGTGGCGCCCCTGCCCGGCGCGCCCGTCAGCGTGAGATCCCCTTTGTGCAGCAGGACGATCTTCCTCGCGAGCGCCAGTCCGAGGCCGAACCCGCCCGGCTTCCTCGACTGGAAGGGGAGGAAGAGCTTCGGCACCTCGGTGGGGTCGAGCCCGGCGCCGTCGTCGGTCACTTCGATTCGCGGCGCGGGCTCGTTGCGCAGCGCGATTCGCACGCTCCCTTCGCCCTTCTGTCGCACCGACTCGATCGCGTTTCGCACGAGGTTCTCGACCGCGCGGGAGAGGATGGCCCGGTCGCAGAGCGCCGTGGCGCTCCCTTCGATCGAGACGCGCGGCTCGTCGCCTCCGGAGTCGAGGCGCTCGACGACCTCCTCCACGAGGGCCCGCAGGTCGGTGGGATGGCGATCGAGAGGCATCGGCCCCGAGTAACGCAGCAGCCCGGCGACGGCGTCGGAGAGGAGCGCGGCCTCCTGCTCGGCGGCGTCGATCTGCGCCTGGGCCCGCACCGGCTCTCCGGCGCGTCGCGCGAGCCGCAGGTAACCGAGGATCGCAGCGAGCGAGTTGCGGAACTCGTGCGCGATGCCGGCGGAGATCTCGCCGACGTCGGCGAGCGCCTGCATCTCCCGCACGCGCCCTTCGAGCGAGCGGATCGGCGTCAGGTCGGTGAAGAGCGCGATGGTGCCGAGGAAGTGCGACGCCTCGTCGATCAACGGCACGGTGGTCAGCCCGATCGACATCCGCTCGCCGCTATCCGACGGGTGCGTCGTCTCTTCGCGGATCAGGCTCGTCCGCTGCTCGAACGACTCCTCGAGCGCGGCCAGGAACCCGGAAGGAGGCAGGATCTCTCGCGGCGCGCGCCCGACGCAGCTGCCCGCGTCAGGGAGGCGGAGGATCTGCGCCGCCGCGGCGTTCATGTCGACGATCTTCCGGTCGGGATCGAGCGCGAGAAATCCCGATCCGAGGTTGCGCGTGAGCAGCGAGGTCAGGCGCTCGAGCTCGTCGGCACGGTGTTTCTGCCGGGCGTGGAGCTCCGTGAGCTCGGCTTCCTGCCTCCGGAGCGTGTCGATCGACGTGCGGAACGTCTCGATGAGGTAGTGCGACTCGTCGCCTTCGGCGTCGCGCTCGCCAAGGCGCTGCGCCTCCTCGAGCATGCGCTCGACCGGGCGGAGGATCTTCGGCACATAGAGGACGAGCATGAGGGTTCCCGAGAGAGTGCCGAGGATGCAGATCGCGGCGACGAGCTTGAAGACGCGCTGGTCGGCGCGCAGCGTCGTCGGGTCGAAACCGACTCTCACCGTGCCGAGCGCGGTGGCGCGCTCCTCGACCTCGAGGCCGTGCCAGCTCGTCGCGCCGGTTCCCCTGACCTTCCCGCCGCCGGTGCGCACGAGCTCGATCGCGCCGATGTCGAGGCGGCTGCGGACGTACGAGAGCTGGGCGTCGAGCGACGCGTCGTCGGTCGCGGCTCGCGTGTCGTCGAGCATGCCCGCGACCGCGTCGGCCGTCGCGTCCCACTTCTCGTGCTGCAGCTCCTCGACACGAAGCGAGAAGCGCTGGAGAAGCACGAGCAGAACGAGGATGAAGATGACGAGGTAGCCGACCAGCGCGCCGAGGAACAGCTTGACGTCTTTCCTGAAGCCGAGGCGGCTCAGGGAACCAGGAGGCCCAGATACCATGCGCCAAGTGTAGTCCCGAAGAAGAGGACGACGAACACCGCGAGGCCGAGGAAGACGCCGAACGGGATCTGCGTCTGCCAGCCCTTCGTGCCTCGCGCCATCATCGCGACGCCGAAGATGGCGCCGGTCATCGAGGCGAGAAACAGCACCGGAAGCACCGCCTGCCATCCCATCACCGCGCCGATCATCGCGAGCATCTTCGCGTCGCCCATTCCCATGCCGTCGATGCCGCGCACGGCGCGATAGAGGAGGTTGATGCTGTAGATGATCCCCGCCCCGATCGCTGCTCCCGCGAGAGAGTCGAACCAGCCGTTCGAGAGGAAGAGCAACGGATAAAGCAGGCCGAGATGCAGCGCGCCGATCGCGATGCCTATCGCGATCCCGGGGAGGTCGACCGCGTCGGGGAGGATCTGGATGTCGAGGTCGATGAAGATCAGCACGATCGTCATCGAGATCGTCGCCGCGACCAGCAGGAAGCCGGGAGATACGCCCATCCGGACGAAGAGCGCGAGATAGAAGAGCGCGTTGGCGAGCTCGACCAGCATGTAGCGGCTGGAGAACGACGCGCCGCACGCGCGGCACCGTCCGCGCAGAAGCAGCCAGCTGAGAATCGGGATGTTGTCCCAGGGCTTGA
>JAMPYE010000081.1 GCA_023700825.1 Thermoanaerobaculia bacterium
ATCAGGTAGTTCATCGTCACGGTCGATGCCTGGAGAGCCAGGGCTGCGGGCGTGGATATCTCCTTGACCATCGCGCTCTCGAACCCCATCGCGAGGATGACGTCGGCACCTTCGCGAATGGCCACGTCGATGGGAAGGGGATCCGACGCGCCGCCGTCGACGAGCTTGCGGCCGTCGATCGTCCAGGGGCGGAGCGCGAGGGGAATCGCGATGCTGGCACGGACCGCGTCGGCGAGGCGCCCCGACTCGAGGACGACCTTCTCGCCGGTGCGGAAGTCGGTGGCGACGATGAAGAGCGGCCTCGCGGCCTGCTCGATTCGCCGGTCGCCGAACGCATCCTCGAGAGCGGCGTTCACACCACGGTCGTCGACGAGACCGAAATCCTCGTTGAAGGAGAAAAGGCGCGGCGCGATGATCTGCAGGATCGCCCGGAAGTTCTTCCTCCGGAAGCGGTCGCTCCAGAGGTCGTACGAGCGCTTGACGCTCTCCTCCAGCGGAAAGCCGAACGCCATCGCGCTCACGTAGATGCTCCCGCCGCTGCAGCCGACGAACATGTCGACCTCGACCCCCTCTCGCGCGAGCACGCGCCAGAGCCCGAGCGCGGCGACGCACTTGAGGCCGCCGGAGCCGACCACGAGGGCGACCTTCGGCCGCCTCTCTGACGGGGCGGGCGCCGTCACGCGCCCGCGGCCTCCGTCGCGTCGCCCCCGAGCAGGCGTCGGAGGTAAGGCAGCTGCTCCTCGGCTGCGCGCTCGCCGACCTCGATGATGTAGGGAATCTTGTCGGTGTCGAACAGGCGCACCCTTTGATCGAACCGCGGGACGATCGGGATGACCTCCGAGTGGTGCGTGATGTTGTGGAACGCGAAGCGCGACTTCAGCAGGTTGTTCGTCATGATGCTGCTGAGCTGGAACGAGAAGCGCCCCACGGAATTGATCTTCGTCTGGTTCGGGCTTTCGAATCCCATCGCAATGATCACGTCCGCTCCTTCGCGCATCGCGACGTTTACCGGAAGGGGATCGGACATGAAGCCGTCGATCAGGAGACGGTCGCCGATCTTGTAAGGGCTGAAGATGTACGGGATGGAGATGCTGGCGCGGATCGCGTCGACGACGCTGCCCGACGACAGGATGACCTGCTCGCCGTTGGCGAAGTCCGTCGCCGTGATGTGGAGTGGAATCTTCATCCCCTCGAACGTGAGGTCGCCGAAGGCCTCGCGAAGTCGGCGCATCACGGGGGCGTCCTTCCGCATGCCGAACGTCGCATCGAAGCCGAAGAGGCGCGGGAACGCGACGCGCAGCAGCGCCATCCGGTCGCGCTGGCTCGTCAGGTCGCGCGTCCAGAGGCGCTTGGTCATGTCGGTGACCCTGTCGACGTCGTAGCCGGCGGCGATGAGTGCGGCGTACATGCTGCCCGCGCTGCAGCCGACGACGAGATCGATCTCGATCCCCTCGCGCTTGAAGACGTTCTGCAGGCCGAGCGCGGCGGCGCACTTCACGCTCCCCGCGCCGATCACGAGCGCGACCTTCTTGTCGTTCAACGAGCCCATCGCTCACTCCTTTCGATGCGTTGTTTCGCTCCGCGCGTCGCCGGCGTCACGGCCCGTAACTCGCTACGGCCTCGTCGGTACCGGGGTAGAGCTTGAGGATGCTCGTAAAGCCGCTGAGCTCCAGCACCCGAAGCACGTCGGGCCTGACGGCGGCGAGCCGGAAGTCGCCGCCTGCGCGACGCGCCTCCTTCATGGCCGCCAGCAGCGTCCTCAGCCCCGCGCTGCTCGCGTAGTCGACGGCGGCGAAGTCAGCCACCAGGCGGGCCTTCCCTCCCTGGATCTGCCCTTCGAGCGCGGTCTGCAGAGCTCCGGCGGTCAAGCCGTCGACGCTCCCCACGATCGTCACCACCGTCACCGTGCCCATGTCCTTCGTCGTCACTTCCATCAGCGTCTTCCTCCGGCTGCATGCGTCACTTCGGTCACGTCGCACGATACGCGCATCCCGCGCGCCTCGGAACGCTCTCGCGCGATCAGCGGGGCCTCGCGAGGAGCGCGTCGATCTTGCCGAGCAGGCGCGGCAGCTCGATCGGTTTTGTATCGAAGTCGTCGCACCCCGCGGCAAACGACTTGTCGCGATCGTCGGTGAGGGCGTGCGCGGTCAGGGCGATGATCGGAAGCGTCCGGCCCTGCTCGCTCGCGCGAATCTGCCGCGTCGCTTCCCAACCGTCGATGCCCGGAAGGCTCAGGTCCATCAGCACCACGTCGGGAGCGGGCGCACCCGTGGCCTTCGACACCCCCTCCTCGCCGTCGACGGCAATGTCGACCTCGAATCCGCGCTTCAAGAGGCGCCGCGACAGCATGTCGCGGTTCATCTCGTTGTCTTCGATCAGAAGGATTCTCGCCACGCCATTCTCCTCACTGCTTCGGCTTCAGGAGCGACGGCGGGATCGCATAGATCCGGCTCGCCTCCCCTTCCTCGTTGCTCACGTCGGCGGGGAGCTTGACCGTGAAGGTCGAGCCCTTGCCGGGCGTGCTCTCGACCGCGACGTCGCCGCCCATCATCTGGCAGAAGCGGCGGCTGATCGCGAGACCAAGGCCGGTGCCTCCGTACTTGCGCGTCGTCGACGCGTCGGCCTGCGAGAACGACTGGAAGAGCTTGCTCATCTGCTCGGGCGTCAGGCCGATGCCGGTATCGATCACGCGGAACAAGATCCACATGCTGCCATCCTCGGCCTCTTCCTCCCGAACGTCGAGCGTGACGGTTCCCTTGTCGGTGAACTTGCTCGCGTTCGAGAGCAGATTGAGCAGCACCTGCTTGAGCTTGGTGACGTCGCCCTTGAGGGTTCCGAGGTAATCCTGAACGTTCACCACGAACTGGTTGCCCTTGTTCTCGACGAGCTGGCGCGCGGTCACGACGACCTCGTCGACGAGCGTTTCGATTCCGAAGACCTCGATGAAGAGCGCCATCTTTCCCGCCTCGATCTTCGAGAGGTCGAGCACGCTGTTGATCAGCCCGAGCAGGTGCTTGCCCGAGGTACGGATCTTCTCGAGGTCGGGGACGATGTCCTCGTGCCCGGAGTCCTTCGCGTCCTCCACCAGCATCTCGGAGTAGCCGATGATCGCGTTGAGCGGCGTGCGCAGCTCGTGGCTCATGTTCGCGACGAAGACGCTCTTCGCCTGGCTCGCCGACTCGGCGATGGCCCGCGCTTCCTCCGCCGCGACGCGCTGTTCCTCGGCGAGGTTGCGTGCCCGTTCGACTTCCGCGCGCTGCTCCTCGATCTTCGCATTCTGCCCCATCAGCTCCTGCTTCGCGCGGATCACCGCCCGCGTCTCGGTGTGCGACTGGAAGGCGAACATGGTCGTGTAGCCGAAGATCGCGAAGATGCTCAACGCCGTGGTGACGAGCGACGACTCGGGGACGAAATGAAAGCCGACGACCATGCCCGCGGCGATCACTCCGACGAGGGAGAAGAGCACGCCTCGCTGCGCCAGCGTCTTTCCCCCGATGCTGAGGTTCGCCGAGTGCGACGCCACGACGAACATCACGACGGGCCAGAGCTGGAACGAGATGAGCGTGGCGAAGACGCCGAGCAGGAACGCCTCGAACTGGAGATTCCAGTGCTCGGCCGTCTTCGAATCCCGCCGGAAGCGCGCGTGCAGGTACGCAACATGCGGCCAGACGAGCCCGTAGGCGGCGACGCCATACCAGAGCAGGCTGCTGCGGTCCTGGCCTCGGAAAATCGAGACGAGGATTCCCGCCATGACGATCGACGCCGGGATCCGGAGCCTGTAGTCGATCAGCACGATCGGGTGCAGCGACCTCCGCGTGTCGACCGGCACGGTGTCGATGGCCTTCGAGCCCGTCTCGGGCTGCACAGCCTCAGTCATTCCCTCTCCTCCGTTGCTGCCGTGGCAGTCGCTTCCCCGTAGAGCGGCAGTCGCAGCCTGAACACCGAGCCGAGGCCCGGAGCGCTGTCGACGCCGAGCGTCGCACCCATGGCCTTCGCCAGCCGCCGGGAGAGCGCGAGACCGAGGCCCGCGCCGTCCTTCGCTCTCGTGATCGAGGCGTCGACTTGCGCGAAAGGCTCGAAGAGCGCGCTCACCTGCTCGTTCGACAGGCCCGGGCCCTCGTCCGCGACGAGAATCTCGACGGCCCGGTCTTCGCCATAGTCCGCCCGGGACGCCGAAAGCTGCGACGTGCGGTTTTCCGTGAACTTGTTCGCGTTGTCGAGAAGCGCCTCGAGGATCCTCCGCAACATCGTGCCGTCGCACTGGACGTCGGGCAGGCCGTTCTCGCAGGCGATCTCGAGGCGGTTGCCGCGCCGCGCAAACTTCTCCTGCTGGGCCACGCCGATCGACTCGAGCAGAAGGCGCACGTCGAGCGCGTCGAGCGACGGGGTAAGCCGTCCCGCCTCGAGCTTGGCGATGTCGATCAGGTCGGTGACCATGCCGAGCAGTCGCCCGCCCGCCGTGCGGATCTTCTCCGCGTCCGAGGCGAGCTCGGGCTCCCCTTCCTCCCGCAGCTGCTCGCCGAGCATCTCGCTGTAGCCGATGATCGCGTTCAGCGGCGTGCGCAGCTCGTGGCTCATGTTCGCGAGGAAGACGCTCTTGGCGCGGCTTCCCGCCTCCGCGGCGTCCCGCGCGGCGATCAACTCGCGCTGCAGCTGCTTGCGCTCCGAGATGTCGCGAAAGGAGAACACGACACCGGACAACGCCTCGTTCTCGACGATGGGCGCGCTCGTGTAGGAGACCGGGACGACGGAGCCGTCGGGACGAAAGAAGCCGGCGTTCTCGCCGTGCTCCTCCTTCTGCGACCGCAGCGCCGCTTCGAGCGGGCAGTTGCTCCCGTCGCAGACGTTGCCCGCGTCGTCCGAGTGGACCGCGAGGTCGTGACCCTTCGTTCCGACGAGCGAATCCACGTTCAGACCGATCGTCTTCGCGGCGCGATCGTTCGCGAAAGTCACCCGACCCTCGAGGTCGCACCCGACGATCCCGACCCCTGCCGACTGGAGGATCAGCTGGTTTCGATGCATGACGCGAAGCAACTCGTCCTCCTGGCGCTCGAGCGATGCCTTCGACGCGCGAGCGAGCCCGATCGCGTCCGTCGTGCGTTCCTTCCTGATGTCCGCCGCGCGCGCCATCAGAGCGGTGTAGAGCGTTCCAGCGTAAAGGAAGGAGAGCCTCACCGCCTCGACCGGCCACGAGACTTCCCGGCCTTCGCCGAGCACGAGCCAGGCGATCAGCGCGAGATAGCCCGCGAACGCGAGATGCCCGAGCAGCAGGGCGCGACGAAACGTCGTGTGCGTCTGATCGATCACGCGCAGCATCGGGGCCATGAAGAGCAGGCTCTTCTCGCCGCCGCTGAGATACACCACGAGCACGAGCATGACGATGTCCGCGATCTGAATCGCCGTCGCAAGCCCCGCGATCCGGTCGTAACCGGCGTAGAGAACGGCCCACGCCACGAGCGGGTAGAGAACGAGAAGGAACACGGACTGCGGGGGCGACCCCGGGCGAAGGCTCTCCGGCATCGCGATTCCGTGCAGGACGACCACGCCCCCGAGAGCGAGAAACCCGAGAAACCGGTAAAGCGGATTGACGACGAGCGTCACGTGCCGCGCCGAACGGCGTTTCCGCTCGTCGTTCGCGACCGGGTCGAGCTCGATCGACGAGGAAGCTCGCAACGGGAATCTGGGAGTTTTCGTCTCCATGACGGTGACCTTTTTTTCCAGGGGGAACCGGGAGATTAGCACGCGCGCGGTGCCCGGGAAAGGTGCGAACCGGGCACTCCGCGCAGCCCGCCACCCGGGTGCGCGCGCTCGATCGATACCCTCTCACCGAGTCGTCTCCGGCGGTGCGAAGAATTTCGACCTCTCCTCTTCATGTTTGAGGCGAGGTGACGCAGGGACGAGGAGGGATCATGAAGCGAATGTCGGCCGCGGCCGTGCTTCTGATGTGCATCGCAACAAGCGCCTGGGCCGAGACCGAGGCGAAGACGTGCCGGCCCTGCGGGGGCCTCGTTCTGGGAGGCGCAGCCCCCTCCGTCGCCGTCCCGCTGCTCATCCGCGCGAACGCGACCGATCTCTCCACACTCGATGCCTCCCTCTTCGCGCTGTCGACCGAGCAGGAAGCGATGTCCACGGTCGTCGTCGACATCGACCAGGCTCCCGTGACGATCGAGCAGGCAGAAGAGCTCGTCGGAACGCTTTCCGCGAGGCTCGCGGCCCACGACGATTTCTACGCCGCCGGCATCGCGATCCGCGGTACGTCGAGCGAGATCGCCGCTTACATGGTCAGGCGAATGGCGGTCCTGATCCAGGGCCGGCAGATCGCCTCGCGCATCGTGCTTCCCGTCTCCTCGCCCGACGAGCTCGCCATGCTCGCCACGGCAGGAGCGTCGCCTTACTACGATCTGGTCCTCGTGGACGAAGCGGCGCGCGGCGGCGTGACGGCCTGGCTCGAGGCGAACGACCCCTCGAAGCGGGTGCTGGTGGTCACCACGCCGCTGGCGGTGAATCCGCTGCACGACATCGCGTCGCGCTTCGGTGGAAGCGTCGAGCGAGTCTTCGTCGGCGGCGACCCGGCGGCGGCTCCGGCGATCGCCGCGATGAACGCGGAGCTCGTCGGCGACTTCTCGGTCGACCCGTCCTCGGACGGAAAGATCCTCGACCGCGACGTGAAACAGGTCGACGGAGCGCCTGTCGTTCTTGTGCGCGGTGAAGACCTTCGCACGCTCGTCGTGCCACCGGGAAGCGTCGACGCATCGCGCATCGTCTCGATTTCCGACGGCGGATTCGTTAGCGCTCGCCGCATCTCGGCGTCGGGCAGCGCCGCGTATCGCGACGTCGGACGACGCGAAGGGAGATACCTCATCGGCGCGACGCCTTCGGCCGACGGCTATCTCTTCGCGCTCGAGCGGCCCGCGCCCGAGGAGACCGAAGGAGTCCTGGCGGAGAAGATCCAGGTCGCGACCGAGAAGCGGCTCTCCGTCGAGGAGATCATCCGCAATCACCAGTCGTACTGGGTGTACCAGCAGACGATCACGCCGCGCTACGTCGCGAAGAACCAGACCGATCTCCGATTCTCGCTCGGCCCTACGGCCGAGCGGTTCGAAGTCTCCATCGCGGGTCCGCATTTCTTCGACGGCGACCGGCGCAACGACTGGCTCTGGAGCGACTTCTACGTCAACGGCGTGAAGTGGAAGTACGGAGAGTTCCCCCAGCTGCCGATCGTGCAGGCCGAGAAAGTCACACAGCTCCCGCTCGAGATCAATCTCACGAACGAATACCGCTACGAGCTCGCGGGCGAGGAGAAACTCGACCCGTTCGACACGTGGGTCGTGCGCTTCTCGCCTCCGCCTAACGCTCCCGACGGGCTGCCACTCTACCGCGGCACGGTCTGGGTCGACAAGCGGACGTATGCGCGTGTGCGCATGTCGATGATCCAGCTCAACCTCAGCGGAGAAGTACTCTCGAACGAGGAGACGACCGACTACGCGATCTTCGACGCGACGACCTCGACGCCGATCAGCCGCGAGGAGGCGAGCCGCACGACTGCGTCCTCGCTGCTCTGGCTGCCTGCCTCCATCACGGCGCAGCAGGTCGTTTCGGCGATGAGCCGCCCGGTGGCCGTGGAACGCAGGACCGCGTTCAGCGACTTCGAGCTCCAGCCTCTCGACTTCGACGGGCGCTACCGCACCGCAAGCGACTCGAAGAAGCGGATGGTGCGCGAGACCGCCGCAGGCCTTCGCTATCTCGTCAAGGACGACTCAGGCGAGCGGGTGGTCCAGGAGGGCTTCGACACCTCGCAGCTCTTCCTCCTCGGCGGGCTCCGGCACGACGAGGGGCAGGAGTACCCGGTGCTCCCCCTGGCGGGCGTCAACTACTTCAACTCGAAGGTGCGCGGCCGCGACATGCAGACGAACGTCTTCTTCGCGGGTGTGATCCTCTCGGCAAGCCTCGCCGACTCATCGTTCCTCGGAACTCGAAGCGCGATCGGGCTCGACACCTTCGCGCTCGCGATCCCGTTCGAGAACACGATCTTCCGCGACGGCGAGGAGTCCGAGGGTGAGACGGTCGAAACGCAGCCATTCTCGATGCAGGGACGCATCTCGCGCCCGATCGGCTCGTTCCTGAACGTGAGTGCGACCATGGCCGCGACATGGGTCGGCTTCGGCGAAGCCGAAGACACCGCCCCCGACTACGTCGTGCCGACCGACACCTGGATTCTCTCGCCGTCGGTCGGAGCGCGCTTCGACCGGCGTGGATATTCGCTCTCCCTCTCGTACGAATACGGGACGCGGACGTCGTGGGATCCCTGGGGAGTCGCCGCGGAGTACAGCGACGGCCAGAAGGACTTCAACAAGTGGGACGTGACGCTCGCGAAGGGCTTCTTCCTCCCGAAGTTCCAGCGCCTCGGATTCGAGGTCAGCTACCTCGATGGCAAGGATCTCGATCGATTCTCGAAATACGAGCTCGGCTTCTTCGGGAGCCAGCGCGTGCGAGGCATCCGATCGGAGTCCGTCCGCGCGGAGTCGATGATTATCGGGCACGTCTCGTACGGCTTCGTGCTCTCGGACCTGTTCCGGCTCGAAGCGTTCTATGACGCGGCGTCGGTCGACGACAAGGCATCGGGGCTCGACGGGGAGATCTTCCAGGGCTTCGGATTCGGAGGCCAGACGGTGGCTCCGTGGGGGCTCATCATCCGCTTCGACATCGGCAAAACGGTCGGCTCGACGCGGCAGGAGGGCTTCGTCGGGACGATCCTCTTCCTGAAGCTTCTCTGACCCCGCCCGAGCGCGGCGGCGGAACGGGCAGCGTGCGCGTGGGATAATCGTCCGACGCGATGGACGAGAGCTCGCCACAGCAGCCGATGCCATCCCCGGCGGGAGCGCCGGGCACGCGCAGCCGGTTCGAGCCGGGAGACGTCATCGCCGGCAGCTGGCGCATCACGCGGCAACTCGGCGCGATGCGTCTCGACGAGATCTACGAGGGGACGAGCATCGTGTCGGGAGACACCGTCGCGCTGCGCGTGATCCGCCGCGACGACGGCCGCGACGACGCAACTTTCCGGCGCTTCTCGCGCGTCGCACGCCGGCTCAGCGCCACGCGCCATCCCAACGTGCAGCGGATCCTGGGGCTCGCGACTCACGAGTCGGAAACCGGCGGCGTCCGCGAGCGCGTGGTGCTCCTGGCCACCGAGATCGTCAACGGCGAAACGCTGACGCATCGCGTTCGCCGTTCCGGGCCGCTTCGGGGCGAGGCCGCGGAGCAGTTCGCCAGGGAGTTCTGCGAGGGCCTCGACGCAATCCATCGCGCCCGCGTGTTGCACGGGGACATCACCGGAACGAGCGTCGTCTTCGCGTCGTCAGGCGATGGAACCGAGCGAGTCGTGATCACAGACCTCGCCTTTCTCTCGTCGGGCGAGGGAGACGACCAGGCGATGGCGAGAGCGGTCGGCTCGCCCGCCTATCGCGCGCCCGAGCAGATCACCGGACGAAAGCTGCACCGCGCCTCCGACATCTTCTCGCTCGGTGCGGTGATCTACGAGGCGTTCACCGCCCGCCTCCCCTTCACCGGTGGCAACCTGCTCGCGCTCGACTTCCGCCAGCTCGAGGAGAAGCCGCGAAATCCCGGCGAGGTCGTGCCCGGGCTCGACCCGAACCAGGGACGTGCGATTCTCCGCTGCCTCGCCCGCGCCCCCGAGGACCGGTTCGAGCGTGCCTCGGAGGTGCTCGAAGCGATGCGCGGCAGGGATGTCGCGACACCTCGCTTCAGGCAGACCGTGCGTACCCTCGGCGCGGCGTCACTGCTCATCACGCTGATGATCGGCGGCAGCGCCTTTCTCAGCTGGGTTTCGTTTCTCGAGGACCGTCGGCTCGGTGTGGAGAGGGTGCTTCGCTCCCGACCCGCCATCGCGGTCATGCCGATCCGCCCCTATCGTCTCTCCGATCGGGACGCCTGGGTCCCCGTCGCCGTGGCCGAGCTGCTGCGGCTCGAGCTCGCGCGCGACGACGGGCTTCGCGTCGCACCGAGAGAGGCGGTCACGGGAGCGGTCGCCGATCTCTCGCTGCGTGACGTCGAGGCCCTGACACCGGAAGCCCTCCACCACCTCCTGTCGCTCGCCGGCGCCGAGCAGGTCGTCGTCGGCTCGTGCGCACTCTCGGAATCCGGCGGCGTTAGGCGGGTCTCACTCGATCTCTGCCTGCAGGACGCGCGAACGGGAGAGACGGTCGGCACGGTCTTCGAATCGGGACTGCTCTCCGGGCTGCCCGACCTTGCCGCGCGCGTTGCGGAACGGATCCGGCCGATCATCGGCGCTCCGGCCTCCCAGCGGGGGCCCGGATCCCCGAAGATCGAAGAATGGAGCAGTGCGGGGCTCGAGGCCTATTCGCGCGGGCTCTCCAACCTGGACGAGAAGAGGGCCGCAGAAGCGGTCTCCGCGCTTCGCCTCGCGGCGACGACGGATGCGGGCAACCCGACGGTGCGGCTCGCGCTCTCGCAGGCGTGGTGGATCTCGGGCGACCTCGCGCGGGCGATCGACGAAGCGAAGCGCGCCTGGGACGCGTCGGAAGGGCTGTCCCGCGAACGATCGATGGAGCTCGAGCTCCGTCATGCAGAGCTCCGGGCGGACCGGGCACGGGCGATGGAGGTCTACCGCCGGCTGATCCGCAATTACCCGGATCGAATCGACCACGGCCTCGGCCTCGTCGGCGCGCTGATTCGCGCGCAAGACTTCGACGAGGCCCGCCGGGCGCTGCAGAGCATGCGTTCGGCCACTTCGACTCCGCGCGACCCGCGAGTCGAGCTCGCCACCGCGCGCCTCGAGTCGCAGAGCGGGCGCTTCGCCGAGGCGCTGGCCGCCGCCGAAGCCGCGGCGGAGCTCGCCGAGGAGCTCGGCGCACGGGCGCTCTTCGCCGAAGCGCTCATCGAGAAGTCGTGGGCCGCGGCGGCGACCGGGGACATGGAAACGGCGACCACCTCGCTGGAGCGGGCGACCGAGGTGTTCCGCAGCCGGGGAGACGTCGACGAGGTTGCGCGACTCACTGCGATGCGCGCGTCGCTCGAGAATCAGGCGGGGCGCTTCGACGCGGCGATCGCATCGCTCGAGGAGAGCGAGCGAATCTACACCACGATCGGTCAGAGGCAGGGGGTGGCGGCAACGCGGGGATCGATCGCGCTGCTCCTCGCCTCCCGTGGGCGCCACCACGACGCCGCACAGCACTTCGCGGCGGCGATCGAAGGCTTCGTCGCGGTCGGCGACCACGAGAATGCGACCCGATCGAGAATCGGGCTTGCCGAGAGTCTCCGGTCGCTGGGCGCGCTCTCGGCCGCGGAGGCGCAGCTGCGCGCGGCGCTCTCCACGCCGCAGTCCGGTGGCGAGCCGCTGTACCGCGGCCTTGCCCTGCTCGAGCGCGCGCGCCTCGAGACCGAGCGCGGAAACGTCGCGCGATCGAACGAGTTGCTCCGCGACGCCGCTGCAGTCTTCCAGGAGCGGCGCTTCGGAGACGGGCTGCGCGAGGTCGAGATCCTGCGCGGCGTCGACGCCTGGCTCGCGGGAGACGCGACCGAGGCGAAGCGCATTCTCCTGGCGACGATGAGTCAGGCGACGACGCGAGGCGACGACACGGCGGGATGCCGTGCTGCGCTTGCGCTCGCGCGCATTGACGCCACCTCGGGGGACGCTGCCGCCGCGCTGTCGGCTGCGGAAGGCTGCGTCGAAACGCTCGCGGCGCACGCGAGCCCCTCCGAAGCGACCATGGCGCGGGCGGTCGGAGCAATCGCAGCCCTGCGCGTCGGTGATCGTTCCCGCGCCCGCACGCTCCTCGACGGCCTCGGTGGAAGGACGGCGAGCGAGGAAGATTTCGTCGCCCGCGCGACGACCGAGATCGCCCTGGCTCGGTGGCGGGGCACGAGCGCGTCGAAGCTGATGGAACTCGCCGCGAGCGCGTCGGATGCGTCGATGCGGCTCGTCGAGCTCGACGCGCTGCTCGCCGCCGCCGACCTCGCCGGCCGCTCCGGCGACGGCGCGCTGCGCACGTCGGCGCTCGAGCGCGCGGAGGCGCTCGCCCGGCGACGCGAGCTCGTCGCCTATACCCGCCTCGTCGACGCTGCGCGGGCGTCCGCCCCCAGATAACCATCCTTCGTTGGTGTCGTCGTTCGACGCTTCGACCTACGATCTGCGTTGTAAAGGATCAGCGCGATGAGTAACCTCTCGACCAGCCCG
>JAMPYE010000082.1 GCA_023700825.1 Thermoanaerobaculia bacterium
CGTGCGCGATCTTCATCGCTACCAGCTTCGGCGTCCCGGTCTCGACGACGCACGCGATCACCGGCTCGATCGTCGGAGTAGGCGCAATCCGCCGCCTCTCGGCCGTTCGATGGGGTGTTGCAGGTCAGATCATCTGGGCATGGGTGCTGACGATCCCCGGCGCCGCGCTCATCGGCGCGACCACGTACTGGATCGTCGTTCACCTCACGTAGCCATGTGGGTCGAAGCTGCGCTTCAACCGCGAAAGCTTTGCTTTCGCACTCCACATGACGCCCCGCGTTACACGCCGGGCTCCGGTTGGCTATGTCATGCGAGCCGCGGTTCGCATGATCTTCCCGATCGCTCGCGCCGACTCAGGGCTGGCCATCGCCTCGAGCGCTTCTTCGAACGTGAACCAACGCAGCTCCAGTGATTCGTTGGCCGCGACGCGGATCGCCTCGGGACTCGCGGCATGCACCACGAAGCGGACGTCGAAGTGGAGGTGCGCAGGCTCTCCCTTCCCGGCGGGGATCGCGTGGACGTCGAGGTCGAACGGCCCCGAGCCCGCCAGCGCGAGCTCGTCGAGCCCCGATTCCTCGCGCGCCTCGCGCAGGGCGGCGTCGACGACGAGCTCGCCTTCGTCGACATGCCCGCCCATCTGCAGCCAGCGGTCGAGCCGGCGGTGGTGGTGGAGGAGCAGGCGCGCCCCGGTGGTGTCGATGATGAACGCCGAGGCCGTGACGTGGCCGGGATCGAAAGAGTGGCGGGAGAAGGGCGCGGGGGACGTCTCGACGAGCCGTGTGATCGACGTGTGGTGGCCGCGTTCGACGGCGTCGACGGGCTCGAATGCCGCGAGTGTTTCGAGGAGCGTCAGCGAAGGCGACATGGGATGCGATGGATGCGGAGCGGCCGTGGGTTCCGGCCGCCCCGCGGGAGAGTCACCGTCGAGCGGTGCGCTTGCGCGGCTGCTGAATGCCGATGCTGGTCGGATCGCTCGGGGCCGTGTTGCGAGGATCGTTCGAGAGGACGGCCGGGAAGTTGGCACCCGTGACGGTCGCCTGATTGACGATCAGCATGGTTCGCGTCGGGATGTCGGCGTCGAGCTTTACCGACAACACAACGGTCGCGACGCCGGCGGGAGCGATGCCACCGAGACTCACGTTGACGGAGGTGGCGCCTTGGGCGTTTCCGCTCGTGATCGTTCCCTGCGAGGTGGTGACGCTGCCGGCCACGATCGTCGTGTTCGGGTCGGGGGTGTCGGCCAGCACGACGTCGCTGAGCGGGGTCGTGCCGTCGTTCCGTACCGTAATGGTGTAGGTGAGGGTGTCGCCCGACGTCACTCCGCCGCTGGAGTCGGCATCGGCCGTAACGACAACCGACTTGTCGACTTTCACGGGATTCAGGTCGAGCGGAGTCGATGTCGAGTCGTTCGACGTCGCTGTGTCGGGATCGTCGGACGGGACCGTGGAGAAGTTCGAACCGGCGAGGCTCGCCTGGTTGACGATGGCAGTCGCCGCGGAGGAGATGCCGCTCTTCACGACGACGTCGAACTGCGCGGTCGCGGTAGCGCCGGGCTTCAGCCCCGTCAGGGCGATTCTGACCGAGGAGTTCCCCGCGCCGTTGCCACTCGTCACCGTGCCGCTGGAAGTCTGGACGGAGCCGGTGACGAGCGTGGTGTTCGCGTCGGGAGTGTTCGTGAGGACGACGCTCGTCGCGCCGGCGCCGGCCGTGTTGGCGACGTTCAGCGAATAGCGGATCGTGTCGCCGGGGTCGGCCTTTCCATCCGCGTCCGCGTCGGCGAGGAGGCTGTCCTTCATGGTGAGCTTCATCGTCGAGGCGGCGAACCAGCCGGCGTCTCGGAAGTACGACTCGGTAAGGTCGAGGTCATTGTCGAGGTCGTCGTTGATGAACGGTTCCATCAGCACGTTTGGTGAAGCGGAGGTGTCGTAGTGCGACGTCGACGAGCCCGGATTGAAAGTCGAAGGGGCGAAGACGAAGGGGCGGCCGCTCGAATCCGTGCCCGCGAGCCCGGTTGATGGTCCGAGCTCCATGCGGCCTGTCACTCCTCCGCCGAGCTGGGCCCTGATGGTCGCGCCGTCTGCCTTGGTGATGCCGACGACGGGAATCGTGATCGACCCGTCGCTCCCGCCGAGCGGCGGCAGGTTCGAGTTGTCTTCGTTGTTCACGACGATCAGCCCAATGCCGCCGGCGCTCTGGACGTTGGCCGCCTTGATGACGAAGAGGCAGTTGCCGCGATCGGCGAGGGCGATCTTGCCGGCGACGCTCGCGGCGTTGGTGAGCGGGCCGCACGCGTCTGTCGTACTGGCGCTCGTGCTGTCCGTACCGTCGGTCGCGAGGATGAATGTGCCCGATCTGGGGCCACCCACCCCGAGGGAGCCACCGAACGCAGCTTTCGCTGCTGCGTAGGTCGCGGCGATCGCCGGCGGGGAGGTCACAACGACGCGCGGCGCGCCGTTGCCTTCGAGGAACTGCGGCGCGTCGGCAACGACGTTCGGGCCGTCGAGCACGACGGCGCCGGTGTTCACTGCCGAGGCGAGACGTTCGCCATTGGTCATTGCGCTCCAGCGCTTGTTCGTCTTGTTGTCGAACAGGAAACTGGCGTAGGCGTCGACCTGGCCTTCGATGAACTCGCCGGTGTCGGAATCGACGAACTCGGAGAAGCCGAGGCCATGTCCGAACTCGTGCAACAGCACCACCACGAGATCCTGCTGCTCGCCGTTGTTGTGGTCGAGCCCGTAGTACCAGCCGCTTCCGGTCAGGCAGCCGGGCTTGCCCAGGTCGGAGTTGAAGCGCGCGCTGATCTCGGCGCGGGTGGTGTCGCCGTCTTCACCGGAAAGCCGGTTGACGAGCGCGCCGTGGTACCACGTGTTCGCTGCGGGC
The DNA here is from genome assembly GCA_023700825.1 of Thermoanaerobaculia bacterium. GTDB lineage: Bacteria > Acidobacteriota > Thermoanaerobaculia > Gp7-AA8 > Gp7-AA8 > JACPDH01. Next base: position 2,881 of record JAMPYE010000082.1, read on the forward strand.
GCGCCCGCGAAATCGGACGAGATCCAGCGCGGCCCGGCGCTCCCAAGGACGGCCGATTCCGCGTCGCACTCGAGAGGGTCGAACCGCGCGTCGATGACGATCTCGGCGTCGGAGTCGAGCGTCTGCGCCCAGATGTCGGCGGCCTTCTGGAACGCGATGAGCCTCTGCTGGCCGACCGTGGTGCCGGTGTTTCCGCCGACGGGAGCCACGACGGTCGGGTCGTTGAAGCCTTCGCTCGCGCCATCATTGTTGTTGATCGTGATCTTCGCTCCGGCGAAGGCGCCCGGCGCTGCGAGGGTGCAGACGACGATTGCGGGGAGGAGTGCGCGCTTGATCTTCATCGGCGTCACCTCACTTCTCGGCCGGCGCGGCCGGCGCGGCGGGGGACGGGGTGTGCGGGTGGGCGTGGGGCTCGCGGTCCGTGCAGGTGTAGCTCTTCGAGCCGTCTGCGGTCCGCGTCACCCGGAGCGAGTGCATGAATCGGCCCTGAAGGTCGACGAATTTCGATCCGTCCCTGCGATACTCGACCTCGAGCCCTTCGATCGACTTGTTCCGCGCGGTGCGCGACGCGGCGGAGATCGCGGCGAGCTCTTCCGCGGTTGGCTGGCGAAGCTGGCCAGTCTTCGAATCGATGAACGCACGGAGACCCTCGCCGATCGGGAGCACCTCTGCCGCCACTGTGGCGGAACACTCCGGGGCGTCCGGCCGTGCCGGTGACTTGGTCGCGGTCCCGGGATCAGTAGCGTACGCCGAGGTCGCAACGACCGCGACAGCTGCGAGCAGGATTAGACGATGATTGGGCATGAATCCCTCCGTGGGAGAAAGAGTTCCAACTTGCGCGGCGATGCTTCGCATAATAACGGATGAACGCGGTTGCTGCAGCTGTCGTAACGGATCCATTTCGGCAACGCTTCCTGTTTGACCACGATTGATGCCGGGCCTGATCGACTTTCCAGATCCCAGGAGTGCCGGCGCCGACGGGATCGTCGGTGTCGGCGGGAGCCTCGACTGGCGAAACCTCGTCGAGGCGTACAGCCGCGGCATCTTTCCGTGGCCGATGGAAGGCTGGCCGCTCCCATGGTTCTGCCCGAAACGCCGTGGGATTCTCGTCTTTTCAGAGCTTCACGTTCCCCGGTCGCTCGCGAAGGCGAGGCGGCGCGGCGAGTACCGGATCACGATCGACACGGCGTTTCGCGCGGTGATCGAGGCGTGCTCGGAGCTGCCGCGGCCTGGCCAGGGCGGGACGTGGATCACCGCGGAGATGATCGACGCCTATACCGAGCTCCATCACCGCGGGCATGCGCACAGCGTGGAGGCGTGGCTCGGCGACGAGCTGGCCGGCGGCCTCTACGGAGTCGACGCCGGGGGAGCGTTCGCGGGCGAGAGCATGTTCTTCCTGGCGCCCGACGCTTCGAAGCTCGCCCTGCTGCATCTGATCGACCACCTTTCTGCACGGGGTCTCGACTGGATCGACATCCAGATGGTGACGCCGCACATGGAGGCGCTGGGCGCGCGGGAGGAGTCGAGGGACAAGTTCCTGAAGCGACTCGCGGAAACGCAGGCGCGGGGGCTGCGGTTGTTTGGGGCTTAGCGAATTTCGGAGTTCGGAATGCGGAATGAGGATTGCGGAATTGGCTGCGCCAAGCGGGGCGATTCGCGCGTGGTGCCCCTGCGAGCGACCGCAATACGAAGGGTTGTGCGACGAACGTACGAGTTGTCGTCCTGAGCGAAGCGAAGGACCTCGCAGGCTGGTACAGAGGAAGTCTTTAGCCACTGAATTCCCGTCCTGTTGCGAAGGCGTACTACCCTGCGAGGTCCTTCACTTCGCTTCGCTCCGTTCAGGACGACAGCTCGAACGGGCTGCGCAATGTGGTATCGATCAGCGCAAAGCGCTCCGGCTGGCGAAGCCAAATTCGAAATTCGAAATCCGAAATCCGAAATCGCTTCACGCCCCGCTGCACTTCACGATCAGCTCGTCGCCTTCGATCGTGACGACGGCGGCGCCGCCGGTGGCGAGGGGGCCGAAGAGGATCGCGTCGACGAGCTTTTTCTTCACGGTCGTCTGCATGACGCGCGACATCGGGCGCGCGCCGTAGAGCTTGTCGAAGCCGCGGTGCGCGAGCCAGGTGATCGCTTCGTCGGTCACGGTGATCTCGACGTTCTTTCCTGCGAGCTGGGCGCGCAGCTCGTCGAGGAACTTCACCACGACGCGGCGGATCGAATCTTCGGAGAGCGGCTCGAATGCGATCCAGCAGTCCAGCCTGTTGCGGAACTCCGGGCTGAACGTGCGCTCGATCGCGGCCCGTCCCTTGCCGCGGCTCGACTCGTTCTCGAATCCGATTCCCTTGCCGCTCAACTCCTCGGCACCCGCATTCGTCGTCATGATCAGCACGACGTTGCGGAAATCGGCCTTCTTGCCGTTGTTGTCGGTGAGCGTCGCGTGGTCCATGACCTGCAGGAGGATGTTGAACAGGTTCGGATGCGCCTTCTCGATCTCGTCGAGGACGACGACGGCGTAGGGCGTCCGGATCACCGCGTCGGTGAGGAGCCCTCCCTGGTCGAAGCCGACGTAGCCGGGAGGCGCGCCGATGAGTCGCGACACCGTGTGCGGCTCGGCGTACTCGCTCATGTCGAAGCGGATGAACTCGACGCCTAACACCCGGGCGAGCTGGCGCGCGAGCTCGGTCTTGCCTACGCCGGTCGGCCCCGAGAAGAGGAAGCTGCCGATCGGGTGCTCGGGATGCCCAAGCCCGGCGCGCGACATCTTGATCGCCTCCGCGAGCTGGCTGATGGCGAAGTCCTGCCCGAAGATCACGGCCTGAAGCTCGCCTTCCAGGTTGTGCAGGCGCTCACGCTCGGTGCCGGCGACCGACTGCGGAGGGACCTTCGCCATGCGGGCGACGACGGTCTCGATGTCGTTGCGGTCGATCGTCGTCGGCCTGTTGTCGGCCGGCAGCATCTTCACGCGCGCTCCCGCCTCGTCGATGACGTCGATGGCGGTGTCGGGGAGGTGCCGCTCGTGGATGTGCTTCGCCGCGAGTTCCGCGGCGAGGCGGATCGCCTCGTTCGTGTACCTCACGCCGTGGTGCTCTTCGTAGTAGCCGCGCAGGCCGTTCAGGATCTCGATCGTCTCGGCCACCGACGGGGCGCCGATCTCGATCTTCTGGAACCGGCGGGCCAGCGCGCGATCGCGCTCGAACGACGCCTTGTACTCGGGGAAGGTCGTCGAGCCGATGCAGCGGATGTCGCCGGAGGCGAGCGCGGGCTTGAGGATGTTCGACGCGTCCATCGTGCCGCCGCTCACGGCTCCCGCGCCGACGATCGTATGGATCTCGTCGATGAAGAGAATCGAGTTCTTCCGCTTTTTCAGCGCGGCGATCACCGCCTTGAAGCGCGCCTCGAACTCGCCGCGGTACTTCGTCCCCGCGAGGACTGCCCCCAGGTCGAGCGCGAAGACCTCGAACCCGCGCAGCACCTCGGGGACCTCGTTCTTGTGGATCTTGAGGGCGAGTCCCTCGGCGATCGCCGTCTTGCCGACTCCCGGCTCGCCGACGTAGATCGGGTTGTTCTTGCGCCGGCGGCAGAGGATCTGGATCGTCCGCTCGAGCTCCAGCGCACGGCCGATGAGCGGGTCGATCGCCCCTTCGGCCGCCTTCCTCACGAGATCGACCGTGTAGGCGGATAGCGGGTCCTTCTTCTGTGCGGGGCGCGGCTGGCCGGGCTCCTCCTCGTCGTCGCCCGCGCCGAGGTATTCGATTTCGGGCTCGTTCTCCTCGTTTTTCGAAATGCCGTGGGAGATGTAGTTGAGAACGTCGATGCGCTGGATTCCCGACTTGCGCAGCAGGAACGCGGCATGCGAGCGCGCCGCCTGGAAGATCGCGGCGAGCATGTGGCCGCCGTCGAGCTCCTGCCGTCCCGAGGACTGCGCCTGAAGCACGGCGTACTCGACGATTCGCGCGAAGGTTGCCGTCTTCTGCGGCGTGACCGGGCGTCCCGGCGGAAGTGAGCTGAGGTGCTGCTTGAAGAACTCGTCGAGCTCGTTGCGAAGCGCGTCGAGATCCCCGCCGCACTGCACGATGACGTCGGCGGCGACCGGGTCGTCGAGCAACGCCCAGAGGAGGTGCTCCAGCGTCACGTACTCGTGGCGCCGCCTCGCAGCCTCTTCGACCGCGGAGTTGAATGCCTTTTCGAGCTCCCTCGTGATCATGACGGGTCCTGCCTATTCGGCCTCTTCGAGGGTACAAAGAAGAGGATATTCGTTTGCGCGCGCAAGCTCCATCGTCTCGGCGGCCTTCATTTCGGCGACCTCGTGGGTGTAGACCCCCGCGACGCCGAAGCCCTGCTGGTGCACCTGGAGCATCAGCCGGATCGCGTCGCTCTCGGAGCGGTGGAAGATCGTCTGCAGGATGTAGACGACGAAGTCCATCGTCGTGTAGTCGTCGTTGTGCAGCAGCACCCGGTAGAGCGGAGGCTGGCGCACCTCGTCTTCCACTTCGGCGGTGGCGGACTCTTCGTGTTCCCGGACTGGAAGCATGATTTTCGGCGACGGAGCGTACCAGCTTTACGCGGCCGGATTCCGGTCGATCCGATAGGCGCGCGAGGCTGCGAGGGTCGCATCCGGTGAAAACGTCCGCTCCGAGGCCTCGATTTCACGCTGGCCGACGAGAATCACGGTCGAGGAGCGGGTGCCGTAGCGCTCGCCCACGACGAAGAGCGGCGAGAGCTCGCGCTCGGCTTCGAGCGGCAGGCCGGTGTGAGGCAGCTCGGAATCGGCGGCAAACGTGCGGTCGCGGAGGATCTCGAACATCGCGGGGACCGGGTCGGAGCCGTCCGCAAGCGCGGTCGCGAGCTGCTCGCGCCCTCGGAGGACCTTCGGCCACGGCGTGTCGAGCAGATGGTTGCTTAGCCCATAGACGCCGGGATGGAGCGTCCTCGGCGCGCCGCCGCGGTTCGAAAAAAAGGCGAGGTCGTTTCCGTCAAACACGAGGAGGCAGAAGCCGGAGTATTCGGAGGCGCTGCCGGAAATCGAGTCGAGATACGCGCGCGCTCCTTCGGTGCCGGTGAGGAAGTCGCGCGTGAGCAGCCCGCGCGACGGTGCGTCGAGTCGCGGTTGCACTGCCGGCTCGCGGTAGTTGGTGATCGCGGCGAGCCGTCCCGAACGGGTCACGCCGATCCAGGTTCCTCCGCCGGTGAGGTCGCGCCCCCCGAGGACGCTGGGAGCGTCGTGCCAGAAACCGAGCGGAGCCGCGGCGCGGTCGTGGAACTCGTCCCGGTTCGCTGCCACGGCAAGCGGGTATCGCGGATCGGTACGGTGGGCGAAGAGGATGACGCACATTGGGACATTGTACGAGGTGAGGCGAAAGGCGACAGGCGAGAGGCGAGAGGCGATGAGCAACCGCACTCACGTAGCGCCGGCGTCTCGCCGGCAGGTCCGCACGCGTCCCGCGTGCGGACAGTGGGCGAAAAGCGAGAGCCGAGAAGCTACGCGAGAAGAGCTGGCTCCTGCGCAGGCCGGATCGATCGCAGATTCCGCCCGCTTATCGCCTCTCGCCTATCGCCTCTCGCCTGTTCTTCTCTAGAATCTCCCCATGCGCGCCTACCTGGACTTGCTGCAGCACATCCTCGACGCCGGGGTCACGAAGGGGGACCGGACGGGGACCGGGACGACGAGCGTCTTCGGGTACCAGATGCGGTTCGACCTGGCCGCGGGCTTCCCGCTGCTGACGACGAAGAAACTGCACCTGAAGTCGATCGTGCACGAACTGCTCTGGTTCCTCGCAGGCGACACCAACGTGAAGTATCTGAGGGACAACGGCGTCACGATATGGGACGAGTGGGCCGACGAACGGGGCGAGCTCGGCCCCGTTTACGGGCATCAGTGGCGTTCCTGGCCCACCGCGGACGGCCGCTCGATCGACCAGATCGCGCAGGTGCTCGATCAGATCCGGAAGACCCCCGACTCGCGCCGGCTGATCGTGAGCGCGTGGAACCCCGGCGAAATCGACCGGATGGCTCTTCCTCCGTGCCATGCGCTGTTCCAGTTCTACGTCGCGAACGGGCGGCTCTCGTGCCAGCTCTACCAGCGGAGCGCCGACGTGTTCCTCGGCGTGCCGTTCAACATCGCGTCGTACGCGCTGCTGACGATGATGGTTGCGCAGGTGTCGGGCCTCGAGCCGGGCGACTTCGTCCACACCTTCGGCGACGTGCATCTCTACTCGAACCACGTCGAGCAGGCGCGGCTGCAGCTCACGCGCGAGCCGCGATCTCTCCCGGTGATGCGGATGAACCCCGACCGGCGCTCGATCTTCGACTTCCACTTCGAGGACTTCACGCTCGAGAACTACGACCCGCACCCGGCGATCCGCGCGGCGGTAGCAGTATGACGCTGACGATCATTGCCGCGATCGGTCGCAACGGCGAGATCGGACGCAGCGGCGGACTGCCGTGGCGCCTCCCCGCGGACCTCGCGTTCTTCAAGCGGACGACGCTCGGACACTCCGTGATCATGGGGCGCAGGACGTTCGACGAAGTGAAGAAGCCGCTGCCGGGCCGCGAGAACATCGTGGTGACCCGCAACCGTGCCTTTGCGGCGGAAGGAGTGGTCTCGGTCGGGTCGCTCGACGAGGCGATCGCACATTGCGCCGGGCGCGACGAAGTCTTCGTCATCGGCGGCGCGGAGATCTACCGCCAGGCGCTGAGAATCGCAGACCGGATGATCCTCACGCGAATCGACGGCGAGTTCGAGGCCGACACGCACTTCCCCGAGTTCGATGCGTCTGACTGGCGCGAGGTTTCACGCGAGGTTCACGCCGCAGACGAGAAAAACAGGTGGGGCTACGCGTTCGTTGTGATGGAGAGGGTGGGGAGCTAAGGCCGAATTGAGAATGAAGAATTGAGAATTGAGAGATGTTGGGGTTCGGGCGGGGGCGAAATCGCTGATCAGCTGATCAAAATAAGAGACCGCAGATCAGCAATCTCTCAATTCTCAGTTCTGAACTCTCAATTCGACCGCAAAGCGGCGGTCAGCGGCGTTTCTTCGCGTACTCGCGCCGCGCTTCGAGGTCTTCCTTGACCACGCTCGTGACGAGGTTCATCAGCTCATGGACGGCCGCGCCGTCGGGATCGGTGAAACGGAGCCCGCTCGTGTAGCTGATCCTGTCCTTGAAGATGCTCTTGTCGAGCTTGCAGCGGACGACTTCACACTCGACGCCGATCACGGCCTCGTCCCAGTCGAAATCGACACGGACGTGCGCGCCGATGTTCAGGGGAAAGCCGTGCTCCAGGCGGGCGCCCACGGAACTGATGTCGACGACGGTGATCTTCGATCCGTCGATTCTGGCGCCGATCGGGGAAAAGAGTCGGACCCTCTTGGCACGACGGGTCACTCTCGGTTCGACCGGAGCGGCCCCCGACTTCGCTTGAGCCATCGATAGTCCTCATCCCGCGGGCCTGACACCCGCAAAATATAGTAACGCCAAAATGTTAACACAGCTGGCGCCGCGCATCAGGGTCATCGAAGGTTAGTAGCGGTCAGGTCGCCTAGAACTCCACCAGCCGCCGCGCCGCCCGCTCGATTTCCGCTTCCCCGGCGAGGAAGGACTCCTCGAGCGGGGGCGAGTAGGGAACCGGAGTGTCGAGGGAGCCGACGACCCGCACGGGGGCGTCGAGCCACTCGAACGCCTCTTCCTGGATGATCGCGGCGATGCTCTCGCCGATGCTTCCGGTGCGAGTGTCCTCGTGGATCACCAGCACGCGGTTGCAGTGCCGCGCGACGGCCAGGATCGCGTCGCGATCGAGGGGCGAGAGTGTGCGCAAATCCAGCACGGAGGCCTCGATGCCGTCCTTCGCCAGCGATTCCGCGACGCGCATTCCGACGTGAACGTAGGCGCCCCACGAGATGATCGCGAGATCGCCCCCGTTCCTTCGCAGTGCCGCCTTCCCGATCTCGATCGGCTCCGGCGGTTCCTCGCCGAGCGCCTGCTTGATCCGCGGGTCGCGGTAGAGCGCGATGTGCTCGTAGTAGAGCACCGGGTCGGCGTCGGCGACCGCGCTCGCCATGAGCGCGCGCGCGTCGTGCGGCGTCGACGGCGCCACGATCTTCAGCCCCGGAGTTCGGTAGAACCAGGCCTCGGTGTTCTGGCTGTGGTACGGGCCGGCGTGCCGCAGGCCTCCCCACGGCATGCGCACGACCATCGGCACGGAAGCGCCCCATCGGTAACGCAGCTTCGCCGCGTTGTTCACGAGCTGGTTGAAACCGGTCGCGACGAAGTCGTTGAACTGGATCTCGCCGATCGGCCGCATCCCCGCGAGCGCCGCGCCGACGCACACGCCCAGTACGCCGCCCTCGGCGAGCGTCGAGTTGACGATCCGGTCGCCGAACTGCTCGAGGAGCGGGCGAAGCAGGAGGAATGCGTTGCCGTACTTCCCGCCGCAGTCCTCGCCGTAGACGAATACTCGCGGATCGGCGCGAAGCGCATCGCCGACGCCTAACATCACCGCGTCGAGCATCGTGCGGCCCTTCGGGTCGAACGGGGGGCCCTGTTCGAGCGCCGGCATCGCGAGGCGCTCGACGCGTTTCCGCGGCGCCTCGTCGAGCAGCTCGATGCGCGTGCGCGGCGCCTCGTTCGCGAGGACGCGCTCTCCCGCGCTCGCAGGCTCCGGCCACGGAGCGTCGATCACCGATCGCGCCTCGGCCTCCACGATCGCGGCGACTTCGCTCTGCATCGCCTCCAGCGCGTCCCGCGCGACGATCCCTTCGGCAGCCAGCAAGGCGGCGTAGGTCGCGATCGGGTCGCGCTCGCGCCAGTACTCCCAGGCGTCGCGATTCGCGTAGCCCTGCTCGGTGAGCTCCGGGTAGCCCCACGAGATCGCGGGGTCCTTGCCGAGGTAGAGCATGTCGTCGTGGTGGGCATGGCCGCACATCCGCATGGCGACGAGCTCGATGAGCGCGGGGCCGAGGCCGGCGCGGGCGCGTTCGGCGGCCCAGGCGAAGGCGGCCGCGATCGCGTCGGGGTCGGTGCCGTCGATCGTGATTCCGGGGATGCCGTAGCCCGTCGCCTTGTCTGCGAAAACGCGTACCGTCGATTGTTCGGCGACGGGCGTCGAGAGCGCGGTCTGGTTGTTCTGGACGCAGAAAATCGCCGGGAGGCGGCGCGCGTGTTCGCCGACAAGGCGACGGGCTACGGACGCCCGGGACTCACGATCGACGGCACCGACCCCGACGCAATCGCGTCGGCCTTCGCCTGGGCCTCCGAGCGCGCCCGCGCAGGGCTCGGCCCCGCGCTCATCGAGC
>JAMPYE010000685.1 GCA_023700825.1 Thermoanaerobaculia bacterium
CGGCCTGTGACGTCGTGCTGGATCATCCGAAGGTCTCTCGCGTTCACGCGGAGCTGCTCGAAGAGCGCGGCCGCACCACTCTCGTCGATCGGGATTCGTCGAATGGAACGTGGGTAAATGGCGAGAAGATCAGCAGGAGAATCCTGGAAGATGGTGACATAATCTATTGTGGAGGACCGAACGCCGTCATCCTGGCATTCGCTCGCTGAAAATCGTGGCCGACAAGCGTTGCAAGAACGGACATTTCATCGACGAGGCATGGGACATCTGTCCCTACTGCCCCCCTGAAAAGAGCGCCGCCGCCGAGCCGGCTGCGCCGAGAACCCCGCGTCCCGAGCCCGCCCGCCGGGAGCCGCCCCCGCCGCGTCCAGCGGCGTCCGCGGCCGCCGTCGTGGCGCCGGCCGCCCCGCCACCTCCCGTGGAAAGGACCGTCAGCGCTCCGAAGCTCGACGTCGAGGCCGACCACGAGGGGATGCGCTACGTCGTCGGCTGGCTCGTGGGGCTCGACGGGCCCGCGAAGGGCGAGTCGTTCACGATCCGCATGGGCCGCAACACGATCGGCCGCGATCGCAAGAGCGACGTCTACGTCAACGACGAGCAGGCGTCGGGGCACCATGCCGATCTCGTCTTCCGCCCCGACGAGGGGCGCTTCATCCTGATGGACCACAACTCGACGAACGGAACCTACGTCAACGACGTCGAGCTCGAGCCGCGCCGTGACCTCGTCGACCGTGACGTGGTGACGGTCGGGCGGCACAAGTTTCTTTTCGTTTCTCTTCTCGACGCCCGGTTCCGCTGGGATGACCAGGATCTGAATCGATGAGTGAGAGCTTCATCGGTTCGGTCGTGGGCAACTACCGAGTCGAGCGCGAGCTCGGCGAGGGCGGCATGTCGACCGTCTTCGTTGGCCGCACGATCGCGCGGAGCGAGATGCTCCCCGAGGGTTACAGCGTCGTCCTCAAGGTGATGAGCGAGGAGCTCGCCAACGAGGCGACGGCGAAGAAGCGGTTCCTCAAGGAAGCGCAGATTCTCGCCAAGCTCCGCCACCGCTACATCACCCGCTTCTTCGAGTTCATCGCGCGCGACACTGGCGCGGTGCTCGTCATGGAGTTCGTCGACGGGACGCCCGTCGACCGGTTGCTGACCGACAAGAAGACGCTGCCGGTCGAGACCGCGGTGACGATCTGCCAGTGCCTGCTCGAGGCGCTCGTCTACGCGCACAACCGCAACATCGTCCATCGCGACATCAAGCCGGCGAACCTGATCTACCTGCCGAGCGGCCTCGTGAAGGTGACCGACTTCGGCATCGCGAAGATGCGCGAGGGATCGGGCGGCGGGCAGGGGCAGACGGTGCTCACCAAGTCGGGCTTTCTCCTTGGCACGCCGCACTACATGTCGCCCGAGCAGATCCGCGAGCCGAAAGACGCCGGCGCGAAGAGCGACGTCTACTCCTCCGGGGTCCTTCTCTACGAGATGCTCACCGGGACGCTGCCGTTCAACAGCCGCTCGCTCCCGAAACTGATCGACGCGATCTATCGCGGCGAAAAGGCCCTGCCGTCGTCGGTCCGGCCGGAAGTCGACAAGGAGCTCGAGGGAATCGTGCTCAAGTCGATGGAGCCGGACCACACGAAGCGCTACTCGAGCGCGCGGGACTTCTTCGAGGCGCTCGAGGAGTGGATCGCGATCCGCCCGCTCGTGCCGAGGATGGCCGGAGTCGTCGGCCCCGCGCCGTCGACCGCGAAGAGCGCCTCGGCGCCGACGCCGACGCCGTCGACGAAGCTTCGCTGGCAGATCATCCACAGCGACGGCTCCGAGATGCACGACATCCCGGGCGAAGACTCGCTCGTGGGCCGCGACCGCTCCTGCGGAATCGTCCTTGCGCACCCGGCCGTGTCCCGCCGGCATGCGCGTTTCCTGCTCTCCGGAAGCCAGCTGATGGTGGAGGATCTCAAGTCGGCGAACGGCACGTTCGTCAACAACAACCGAATCGAACGGGCGAGCGTAAACAACGGCGACGTGATTCGTTTCGGAGCCGATCCGACGTGCAGCTACGTGGTGAAAGCTACGTCCACATGAAATGGACGCCCAAAACGGGTAAGATCTCCCACTCCGGAGACTTTTGATGGCTGAAATCCGATGCTTGCGCTGTCAGGCGGCCTTTGATGGCGCTGCCGAACAGTGCCCCAACTGTGGCGACAAGGTCTCGCCGTTTCAGCGGACCTATTCGACGCGGCTGATCGACGGCAAGTACCAGATTCTCGAGCGCCTCGGCGTGGGGGGAATGGGCGAGATCTTCAAGGTCCGTCACATCCACCTGAACGAGGAGCGCGTGATCAAGATGATGCGCGCCAACATCGCATCGGACGATCAGTCGCTCCAGCGGTTTCTCCAGGAAGCGCGCACCTCGACGATGATCAAGCATCGCAACCTCGCGATGCTCTACGACTTCTCGACCCTCGAAGACGGCACCTACTACATGGTGTGGGAGTACATCGACGGGACGAACATCCAGAAATGGGTCGCGACC
>JAMPYE010000083.1 GCA_023700825.1 Thermoanaerobaculia bacterium
GCGGCGGCGCGGGCGGGACCCTTCGAGCAGAGGTCGACCATCTTCCGCTCACCGCTCTCGGCGTCCGCGAGAGTGACGAGACCGTTGCGCGGGAAGTTCGCCTCGCGCGGGTCGCTGAGCCTGATCGCGATGACGTCGTGCCGCGTCGCGAGGCGCCGGAGGGCGCGCGAATAGCGGCCGTCACCGAGAAAGTCGGAGAGCAGGACGATCACGGTCTTCTTCCGCAGCGCGCGGGAGAGAAATCCCAGCGCCTTCTCGAGGTCGCCGCTCCCGCCGGCGGCGCGCGACGCGCCGAGCGCGGTGCGGATCACCGCCTGCGCGTGCACGCGCCCGCGGCGCGGCGGGATCATCCGCCTAACACCGTCGCCGACGAGCGCGAGGCCGACGCGGTCGCCGTTCTCGAGCGCGCTGAAGGCGAGCACCGCGGCGACCTCGACCGCGAGGTCGATCTTCCGCCGGTCGACCGAGCCGAACGTCATGGAGCCCGAGACGTCGAGCGCGATCAGGATCGAGAGGTCGCGCTCCTCGACGAACTCCTTGACGTGCGGCACGCCGCTGCGCGCCGTGACGTTCCAGTCGATCGTCCGGATGTCGTCGCCCGGCTGATACTCGCGGACCTGCGAGAACTCGACGCCGCGCCCGTGAATCGCGCTGTGGTACTGCCCCGCGAACCCCGCACGCACGAGCCGCGCGGTCACGATCTCGAGCTCGCGCATGCGGCGGGCGACCGGGACCTTCGACTCGGCTGGAGGAGTCGGCCGGAAGAGGTTGAGCCTCACGGCACCGGCACCGCCGCGAGCACCTGGCGCAGGATCTCGTCGGGCGTCACGCGCTCGGCCGCGGCCTCGTAGGTCAGGATGATCCGGTGGCGCATGACGTCCGCGGCCACTTCCTTCACGTCCTCGGGCACCACGTACTCACGGCCGCGGAGAAACGCGTGTCCCTTCGCCACGTGAGCCAGCGCGAGCGTCGCGCGAGGGCTCGCGCCGAACTCCAGAAGCGCGGCGAGCTGCGGCAACCGGTGCTCGGCGGGGCGCCTCGTCGCGCCGACGAGATCGACGATGTAGCGCGCGATCCTGTCGTCGACATGCACCCGCGCCACCATCGAGGTCAGCTGCTGCAGTGCCTCGCGCGGCATCACCCGTTCCACCGGCAGATCCCCCTGCGACGGGTCGAGGTAGAGCGCGAGCATCCGCAGCTCTTCCTCTTTCGTGGGATAGCCGACCAGGAGCTTCATCACGAAGCGGTCCACCTGAGCCTCCGGGAGCGCATACGTCCCCTCGTGCTCGATCGGGTTCTGCGTCGCCACGACGACGAACGGGTCGGGCAGCGGATACGAACGGTCGCCGATCGTTACCTGCCTCTCCTGCATGGCCTCGAGCAGCGCGCTCTGCACTTTGGCCGGCGCGCGATTGATCTCGTCGGCCAGCAGGAAATTCGCGAACACCGGACCGGGACGGGCGTTGAACTTGCCACCGGCCGGATCGAAGATGAGTGTCCCGGTGATGTCGGCAGGCAGCAGATCGGGCGTGAACTGCACTCGCTTGAACGACGCCTCGATCGCGCGGGCCATCGCCCGCGCCACGAGTGTCTTGGCGAGACCGGGCACCCCCTCGAGCAGGACGTGCCCCCGGACGAGGAGCGCGACGAGCAACCGGTCGACCAGCGTCTGCTGGCCGACGACCGCGCGCGCGACCTCGGCGCGAAGCCGCGCGATCGACTCGTGTCCCTTCTCGATTTCCTCGACTCCCAGCGTGGGGCGCGCCGGGTTGCTCACGAGAGCGCGGCGTCGATCTTCTTCCGCAGATCGCGCTCCGAGACCATGCCGACGACGCGATCGACCGGCTTGCCCTGCTTGAACAGGATCAGCGTCGGCACGCTCATCACGCCGCACTTCATCGCGATCGACTGCGTCTTGTCGATATCGACGCCGTAGACCGACATCCTGCCGGCGTATTCTGTCGCAAGCTTGTTGATCGTCGGCAACAGAGCCTTGCAGGGCCCGCACCACTCGGCGCTGAAATCGACCAGCGTGAAACCCTGCGCGATTGCGCCGTCGAACTCGTTTTCACTCAGCTCTTGCATCGGTTCGGTATCCTCTCTCGTGTCGGCGTGACCCGGACGGGCCGCGACCGGGCGATTTTACAGTCCCGCTTGCCGGGGGGACAACGGAGCCACTGTTGCTAAAACCAAAAAAGAAGTGGGGACAGAACTTCCTGCGCAACCCGCGGGCAGCGCGTGATATCGCCGCGGCACTCGAACCGGCGGCCGACGAGCTGGTGCTGGAGATCGGTCCCGGGGACGGCGCGCTCACCCGGGAGCTGCTGGGGCTGGGCCGCCCGGTCCGGGCGATCGAGATCGATCCCGAGCTCGCCGAGCGCCTGCGCACGGCCTTTCCGGGAACCCTGGAGGTCATCGAGGGCGACGCCACCGACGCTCCCCTCCCGGACGTCCCGTTCCGCGTCGCGGGGAACCTCCCCTACAACGTCGCGACCCCGATCGTCCGCCGCCTGATCACCCATCCCCTCTGCCGGCGGGGCGTCTTCATGCTTCAGAAGGAAGTCGTCGACAAGATCCTCGCAAAGCCATCGGACGAGGAGTATGGCTACCTCAGCCTGTTCGTGAAGATCTGGGCCGATTCCCGCCTGCTCTTCACCCTCCCACCAAACTCGTTCTTCCCGCGTCCGAAAGTATGGAGCGCGGTCGTCGTTCTGAATCCGGTCGAGCGCGGGCTCGCGAACCCGAAGGAATACGTCGTCGCGCTCGTGTCGCACTCGTTCCGTATGCGCCGCAAGACGCTGGCCAACAACCTCACCGGCTTTCGCGACCTCGGCAAAGCGGAAGCGGAGGAGACCATCGCCGCGGCAGGGCTCGACCCGCGCGTCCGCGCCGAAGCGCTCTCGCTCGCGCAGTTCGACGAACTGGCGACGGCAGTGTCGAGGCGAGAGGCGAAAGGCGAAAGGCGATAGCAGGCAGGCGAGCGGCAGGCTCGGCAGATCAGCAGCTGCCTGCTTCTCGCCTCTCGCCTTTCGCCTCCCGCCTCTCCCGGCCTTTACTCCTTGACCGCGATGAAGTCGATCTCGATCGGGGCGCCGAGGGGGAGCTTGGCGACCTGGATCGTGCTTCGTGCGGGCTTGTGGTCACCGAAGTACTCGGCGTAGATCGCGTTCATCGCCTGGAAGTCGGCGAAGTCGATGAGAAACACCGAAGCTTTCACCACGTTGCGGAATGAGAGGCCGGCCGCGGCGAGAACGGCGCCCAGGTTTTCGAAGACCTGCCGTGCCGAGGCGTCGAAGCCGCCTTCGACGAGCTTGCCCGTGGCCGGGTCGATCGGGGTCTGCCCGGAGAGATAGTACGTTGCGCCGACGCTCACGGCCTGAGAGTAGGGGCCGATCGCCTTCGGAGCCTTGTCGCTCGAGTGGTAGTTCATCATGCCTCCGCCGTCCCGCCTGGGGGACGTCCAAGCGCCGGAGTATATCGCCGGGAAAGGGCCCGTCGCCCTGATATACTTCGTTCATCTTTGACTACGGCAGCAAGGTGATGATGTGACATATCCAGGCAACTCCTCTCTGCCATCCGAAGTTCGGAATCGCGTGGCGCAGACGTTTCACCAGTCGGTTGCCCTCTTCAAACAGGGGCGGACGGACGAAGTGCGCGCCGGTTGCGAACTGATCCTGAAGATGGACCCGCTGTTCGAACCCGCCAAGCGGTTGCTCGAAAAAGTCAGCAACCCGATGGCGCCCATCGACGTTGACGCGCTCCTCGCGTCGGTCGGCGAAGGCGAGTCGGGAGCGGTGGCCGAGGCGCGAAGCGCCTTCGAGTCCCGCGACTTCCGTCGGGTGATGGAGCTCTGCTCGAACATTCTCGGATCCGATCCGACGCATACCGGGGCCCAGGAGCTCGCGGCCGCGGCGAGCGAGAAACTCGAGGCGGAGCCCTTCGTCATGCAGTTCGTCGACCAGGCCCGCAAGGAGCTCGCCGCAGGCCGGCTCGACGGGGCGAGGGCTGCGATCGACAAGGCGCAGTCTCTCGACGAAGACCATCCCGCCGTGAAGAAGACACTCGCGGACTGGGAGGCGGCGAATGCGGGCGGCGGGTTCGCGGCGTCGTTCGATGCGGCGGGCACGTTCGCGGCGCCGGCGGAGCCCGAGCATGCGGCGCCCGCGGGGTTCGATTTCTCCTCGGCCTTCGTGGTCGACTCCCCCGCTCCAGCGCCCTCACCCACACCTGTCGTGCCCGCGGCTGGCGGGACGCCGGCAGCGGACTTCGGCTTTACGTTCGAAGAGGAGCAGAAGGCCGCGGCTCCCGAGCCCGTCGCGGAGACGTTCGACACTCCGTTCGCCGCTCCGGCGACGGACTTCGCCGGCCCCACGGAGTTCGATTTCACGACCGCTGCGGTCGACCTCTCCCCGGACGACGCCGCGAAGATCAAGCAGTACCTGACCGAGGGCGATGCCGCGTACGGCCAGCAGGACTTCCAGAAGGCGATCGACCTCTGGTCGCGCATCTTCCTCATCGACGTGACCAATGACGAGGCGTCGCAGCGCATCGAACTGGCGCGCAAGAAGCGCCTCGAGGTGGACCAGCAGATCGACGACCTGATGGTTGCCGGAACGCTGGCGTTCGAGAAGAAGGACTTCGGCTCGGCTCGCGAGAGATTCGAGGAAGTGCTGCGCCTCGATCCGACGCACTTCAACGCGAACGAGTACCTCGAGAAGATCAATGACACTCAGTCGGGCGCCGCGGTCAGCGAGCCGCCCCGGCCGCACCCCGCGGCCCCCGTGCCGGCGGACGACCTCTACGACGACTACGGAGGAAGCGAAGAGGCACTCACGCCTCCCGACGAGTCGGTGTTCGCGTCGCCCGCGACCGGGCGGGTTCGCGCGGCGGCCCCGTCGCCGGCAAGGGCGAAGAAGGGCATCCCGAAGGTCGCAGTCATCGGCGGGCTGATCGCGCTCCTGGCGATCCTCGGAGTCGGGGGCTGGCTCATGTTCGGGCCGAAGGGACCGAAGTTCGATCCCGCGCTCACGCAGAAAGAGTTCGAACGCGCCACGAACTTCGCAAGCCTCGGCGACTACGATCGCGCGATCGAAGTCCTGAAGGCGATCGACAGCAATGACCCGATGCACAATCGCGCGCTCGAGCTCATCGCCGACTTTCAGACGCAGAAATCGCACGCCCGGGACAAAGCGGCGCAGGCTGACTATGAGGCACGGCTCACCAAGGCGCGCGAGGCCTTCTCGATCAAGAACTACCTGGAAGCCAAGGCGCAGTACGAATCGGCCTCCGCGATCAAGCCCCTGTCACCCGAGGACCAGGCGAACTACCAGGTCGCCGGCCAGCAGGCGGCCAAACTCGACGCGGCGCAGGTCCTCTTCAAGGAGGGCCGCTATCTCGAGTCGATCGGCGCGCTGGAGCAGCTCCTTGTCGAAGATCCGGAGAACGTCTCGGTGCGGCTGCTCATGGCCAACGCGCACTTCAACCAGGGGCGTTCGCTTCTCGAGACCGAGCAGCTCGGCCAGGCTGCCGAGCAGTTCGGCAAGGCGCTCGAATATAATGCACAGGACGAGCTCGCGCAGCGCGCGCGGGACTTTGCGATCCGCTACGACGGGCAGCCGAAGGATCTTCTTTACAGGATCTTCGTGAAGTATCTGCCTCTGCGCTGAGATTCTGCCGCCGGAGGGGAAGGGAGGTCGGGATGACGGTGAAGTTCGATGAGCTCGAGCTCTTCAAGGGCCCGGACGAGGTTCCGCAGGGACCTCGTCCCGTGACGACGGTGGTGCCGGAGCAGGAACCCGTCGCGACCGCAGTTCCGGCGCCCCGCTGGCGACGAACGCTCGCCTTCTCGACCGACGCTTCGCTCTTCCTCGCGCTCACGCTCGCGATGAGTCCGCTGCTCGAGATCCGTGCGACGTTCGAGGCAACCCTGCGCGCCGAATGGCCCGCGCTGCTGTCGTTCGCGGCGTTCATCCTGTTGCTCTCGTTCCACTACTTCGTGGTGAGCTGGGCTGTCTGGGGGCGCACCGTCGGAGGCTCGATCTTCGACACGCGCGTCGCGTCAGTGGACGGCGCTCCGATCGACTTCAAGAGCTCCGCCCGCCGCTGGGCCTGGATGCTCGCGTCGATCGCGACCTGCGGCCTCGGTTTCCTGATCGCGCTGCTGCCAGGCGGCCGCTCGCTGGCCGACCGGATGTCGCAGAGCAGGTCGCTGCTGTCCTGAGGTCGCTCCAGCCAGGACGGCTACCGCGCCGTTACCGTGACGACGGGAACCAGTGGTAGAGGAAGAAGTAGACCAGCACGCCGGTCACCGAAACGTAGAGCCAGATCGGCAGGGTGATGCGCGCGATCCTGCGATGCTTGTCGAACCTCTCGCGGAGGCCTAACGTCAGCGTCACGATCGCCAGGGGAACCACGAGAGCGGCGAGCGGGATGTGCGTGGCGAGAATGAAGAAGTACGCCTTGCGGCTCCATCCCTCCCCGAGAAACTTCGTCATGCCCGAGTTGTTGTGGTAGATCAGGTACGAGACGAGAAAGAGCGTGGACGACGCGCACGCGGACAGCATCAGCTTCTTGTGCGCCTGCCGGTTTCCCCTGCGGATCTGCACGTACGCCAGGAGGAGAAAGACAGTGCTCAGTGCGTTGAGCGACGCGTTGACCGCCGGCAGGGAGCTCACCCATTCCACGGTCGTCACTCCCCTGCCAGCGCGACGAGGTTTTCGCGCAGGAGTTCGATCTGCTCGGCGTCGAACGAATCGTAATAGGCGCGGATCTGCCCGGCCCTGTCGACGAGGACGAACTTCGTGCTGTGGACGATGGGCTCGTTCGGCCCTCCTCCGTCCTTCGGCGCAGCCAGCTTGAATCCCTCGATCGACAGCTTCGAGATCAGCTCGCGCGTGCCCGTGAGGAAAACCCACCGATCTCCCACGCCGTGCTTCTGCCTGTAGGCGCGCAGAACTTCGGGCGTGTCGTGCACAGGGTCGACGGAGATCAGCACGTAGCGCACGGAGGAGTCCGCGGGAACCTTCGACGCGAGCGCCTTCATCGCTTCCATCATCGTGGGGCATACGCCGGCGCAGCGCGTGAAGATGAACGCGTAAACGGCGGCATTCTGGTGAAACTCGGAGAGCGAACGGGCGCGACCGCTGTCGTCCGTGAGAGTCTCGGCCGGAACGGTGAAGAGAACCGGGAGCTCGGACTTGCGCTGGCAGGAGAGCTGGAAGAAGCTCGAGAGCAGGATGAGCGCGGCGAGCGCCGTTCGACGCATCGGCAAGTTTTCCTTTCCGTCCGGGCCGCCGCGGGAGCGGGGCGAGGATGCAACGAGGCGAAGAGTATCAGGAGCAGGCCAGAGGTCATAGGCCAGAGGCCAAAGCAGGCACGGCAGTCTTGGGAGTTCCAGCCCCGAGTCCGGTCGAACACTCCGACTTCCGCGTTCTAGCTGATTCGGCCGGCGAGCATCAGCGCCATGATTGCGATGAGGTAGAGGTTCGAGAACATGAAGAGCTTCTTCGCGCTCGCCATGGTCTTCCGCGCCGCGAAGACGCCCGCGATCCAGAGCAACGCTCCTCCTGAAAGCAGGGCACCCGCGAAGTAGGTCAGGCTCGCGTGTCCGAGCGCGGCGGGCAGGAGGCTGAAGAGCAGCAGCGCGATGCTGTAGCCGACGGCGTGGCGGCTCGTGGCCGTGCCGTCCGCGTCGTGAACGGAGGTCATCTCGAATCCTGCCCTCGCGTAGTCGTCGCGATAGATCCAGGAGATCGCGAGGAAGTGCGGCATCTGCCAGAGGAACATGATTCCGAACATCAGCCACGCCGGCGTCGCGAGCGTCCCGGTCGCACCGGCCCAGCCGATGAGTGGCGGCATCGCGCCGGGGAGCGCGCCGACGAGCGTGCAGAGCGTCGAGCGCGTCTTCATCGGCGTGTAGACGAAGACGTAGGAGACGAGGGTGATCAACGCGATGAGCGCCGTGAGCGGGTTCACTGCGAGCGCGAGATACGCGATTCCGACGACCGAGATTCCGATCGAGTAGACGACGGCACTGCGCATGCCCATGCGGCCCGAAGGCAGCGGCCGCTTGCGCGTGCGAGCCATCCGCGCGTCGAGGTCGCGCTCCCAGCACTGGTTGAGCGCGTTCGTGCCGCCGGCGACGAGCGCCGTGCCGAGGAGCACGTGTAGAAGGACGGCCCAGGAAAACGTTCCGGCCAGCAGGTATCCCGCGCCCGTCGTGATCAGGATCATGAAGACGATCCGGATCTTCGAGAGCTCGAGATAGTCCCGCACCGAGACGCCCGCGACGGGGCGCGGATCCAGGGCGATCGAATCGCTCAAGCCGTGACCTCCTGCCCGATCGCAGAGCGAGACGCGTCCGCGCGCTCCATCCGGTGCGCCGTGAGGGCGAAGACGAGCGCGTTCGCCAGCACGAACGCGCCGAACATGACGTGCACGCTCGTGATCGACGGCGACTTCACGGTCCAGACCGTGAACGCGCCGAAGAGTATCTGCACGACGATTGCGCCCATGAGCGTCGCGTAGATGCCGCGGAGCGGCCCGACGGCCCTGCGAAGAACCGTGGGGCCGAGCGCGAGGACCGCGACGCCGATCAGGATGCCCCAGGCGCGGTGCGCCCAGTTCACCGTGATCGCGGTCGAGGTGAACGCCGGAATGACCTTGCCGAAGGACAGCGGGAAGTCCGCGATCGCCATGCCTGCGCCGAGATGGCGCATCAGCGCGCCGATCACGATCTGGGCGAAGACCGCGACGAGGAGCAGTTTCGAGATCGTGCGCAGGCCGCTGACGCCGGAGGTCTCACGAAGACCGTCACTGAAACGCGAAGTGAGGAACGCGATCGCGACCGCCATGCAGAAGAACAACTGCGCAAGCGAGGCGTGTCCGACGGAGATCGGCACGGGGAGCAGGAAGAGCACGGTGAGACCGCCGAGCACGCCCTGGATGATCACCGCGGCGAGAGCGAGCCAGCCGAGAACCCGGACGTGCGCCTTCGGCTCGGCCATCTGCAGCCAGAAGGCCTGGATCAACACGAACAACCCGACGAGGCTCGCGATCATCCGATGGCCGTGCTCGTAGAAGATCCCGCCGACCATCGGCGGGAACACCTGCCCGTAAGAGAGCGGCCAGTCGGGCACGGCGAGCCCCGAAGAAGTGCTCGTGACCATCGCACCCGCGAATATCAGGAAGAGCGTGGAGAGCGCCGTGAGCTTCGTGAAGCGCCGGAGCCACGCGGGCGTGGAGAGCGTGTCTTGATTCTGCATCGATCCCTTTCGAGTGGTGAGCCGGCTCGGGTCCGGCCGATCTCGTTCGACGTCACGCGCCCTGAGGCGGGTCGTCGATCAGAGAACCGACACGGTTCTCGACCTGTTCCACCGGGACGCTCGCTTCGGGAATTGGCCGGGACTCGACGGCCGAAGCTGTGACTATAGAGAAAACAGGCCCGGAATTCCATAGGCCGCGGGGCGGCCACGGCCGAATTGAGAAATCGGAATCGAGAATTGAGAGATCGAGAGCCGCGACGACTCCGGCACGTTCGGGAAACACTCTGTTGCAGGCGTCTCGAATCCCCGCAGCAGCCCGGTCGGTCCGATCGCCGAACGCCACCCGCACGGGCGTCCATCTCTCAATTCTCAATTCAAAACTCGCGCCCCATCGAAAAAAAAGGCCCGTCCTCAGGGGACGGGCCGCGGGTCTGCAGGACTCGGGGGCGTTAGCCGAGCGCGGTGCTGAGGAGCTCCGAGATCGTCTTGATCAGGTGCGACGACTGGATCGGCTTGGAGATGTAGGCATTCGCTCCCAGCGCGAGCCCGCGCTCGCGATCCTCCTCGGCGCCCTCGGTGGTGATGATGATGATCGGGATGTTCTGGAGCTGCGCGTTCTGCCGGACCAGGGACACGAGCTTCAGTCCGTCCATCACTGGCATGTTGATGTCCGTGAGGATCAGGTCGATCCTCTCGCCGGAGAGCTTCTTCAGCGCGTCGACACCATCGACCGCCTCGATGATTCGCGCGTTCTTGAAGCGCTTCAACGAGAACGAGATGAGCTGTCTCATCGTTGGTGAGTCTTCTACGACGAGAAACGTTGTGTTTTCCATCCCCTGAACCTCTGACACCCGAGTGTCCCCGGCGCGTGTCGCGCCCCGGGCCGCCTATGTAGTCGTGAGCAGATCGAGGAAGCTCTGAATCGTGTTGAGCTTCCGTTCGGACTGAGAGTAGAGCTTCGACGAGAAGATCGCGGTCGCCGCGTGCGCAGCCAGCAGCGAGAAGAGCTCGTAGTCGACCGCCGAGAACGAATCCTTCTGCTGCAGGAGACTGTAAATCACGATCTGGCCGATCACGTGTTCCTTGATCTTCAGGGGAACGGCGGCGAGCGGCTTCTCGAGGGTGATCTCCCCTCCCTCGATATCCTGATTCACATAGTAGGCCTCGCCACTCTTGGCGACTTTTCCGAGCACTCCCTCGCCCCAGCGGACGGTGAGGTTCTCGAGCCCGGTCCAGGGCGCCTCTTCCTCGCACGCGATCGTCCGCAGCTCGTTCGTCTTCTCGTCGAGCAGCAGGATCGCGAACGCCTCGGCGCCGATCAGGTTGATGACGATCTCCTGAACGATCTGGATCACTTCTCGAAAATCGAGGGTCGAGTGAAGCTGGTAGCTGGCGACGTAGAGATTGGCGAGGTTGTTGTTCTGCTCCTCGATCTCGACGTACCGCGTGGCGAAGTCCTTGTTCTCCTCCTCGACTTCGCGGAATCGCTCGTGGAGGCGGCGGTTTTCGTCCGCGAGCACCTGCATCTGCGCCCGCAGCTGTTGAATCTCTTCCTGGTTGGCGGAGGGAGCGCCGGTCGCCTCGACGGAGGCGAGTCGATACCGAAGCCGCTGGTTCTCGCGAAGCAACTCCTCGGTGAATTCCTTTCCCTTATTGAAGAGCTCGAGGAACTTCTCACCCTTTCTGTTGTAGTCGTCGGTCGTCATCGTTCCAGCCCTTTTGAGAAATCTAGCACATCTGGATCCGGAGGAACCATCCCCGCGCCACGTCAGGACGCGCTGCAGATCTCGAACACGGCCTCCGGAATGTCCGGCAGCGCAAGCACGCGCTGGACGGCGCCGGTCCGGATCGCCTCGGCCGGCATGCCAAAGATGATCGCCGTCTCCGCCGACTCGGCGAGCGTCCGGCCGCCCCGAGCCGCCACTTTGCGGATCGCCTGCGAGCCGTCGTCACCCATGCCGGTGAGCACGATGGCGAGAAGGCGGTCGGCACAGGCGTCGCTCGCCGTGTCGAACAGCCTGTTCACCGAAGGGGCATAGAGGTCGTCGGAGGTCTTCTCGGCGAGACGGATGCGGAGCACCTCGCCGTTCCGGACGACCTCGGTCTGGCGGCCGCCGGGCCCGATGTAGACGACGCCCGGCACGAGCGCTTCGCCGTGCTCCGCCTCCTTGACCTTGTACTGCGTCAGCCTGTCGACGCGCTCGGCAAAGAGCCGGGTGAAGGTCGGAGGCATGTGCTGCGCGACGACGATCGGCACTCGCATGAGGGGGAGCTTCTGGAACAACAGCTGAAGCGCGGGCGGCCCTCCGGTCGATGAACCGATCGCGATGAGGTCGACGGCACGACCGCCGACCATCGGCTTCGGCTCCTCGACTTTCGGCTCCTCGACGATCCGGGTGCGGACGTTGTCGAGCTTCACCTCGGTGCACTGCCGCACCTTCGCTATCAGGTCGCGCTCGATCTCCTCCAGTTTGGAGGAGACGCGTCCGCCCGGCTTCGCGATGAAATCGACCGCGCCGAACTCGAGCGCCTTGAAGACGCTCCGGTCGCTGGCGCGCGACGAGACGACGACGACCGGGGTCGGCCTGTTCGCCATCAGCCACCGGAGGAATGCAAAACCATCGAGGAGCGGCATCTCGAGGTCGAGCGTGATGACGTCGGGCTTGTGCTTGAGGACCTGCTTGATCCCGTCTTCGCCGTTGACGGCCGTCGCGACCACGCGGATGTCGCCCTGCTTCTCGAGCAGACGCGAGAGGGTCACGCGGTTGTACGCGGAGTCGTCGATGACGATGGCTCTGATCAAGTGTCCCGGGTCCTTCGCCCCGTCACTTCTGGTAAACCATGTCGCTTCTCAGATGCTTCAGCTTGAACTGA
>JAMPYE010000084.1 GCA_023700825.1 Thermoanaerobaculia bacterium
ATTCATCGCCGAAGTGCTCGACTCGAAGGGTGACGCCGGCGTCGTGGAGAGCGTGCGGGGCCGCGTGCTGCAGCTCTGCCGGAAGTTCCCGATCTACTGAGCCGCGTGATGTGGCGCGGGCACTCCTGCCTGCGCGTCGCGGCAGGCGACCGGTCTGCGGCCTTACCTCCCGGTGACGCCCTCGGCGCTTCGCGCCGCGCGCAGACAAGAGCGTCTGCGCCACAGAAGCGCCCTGCGCTTCGGCGTTCGATGTTTCTCGATCAGTAGCTGTGTTCGTCGAGAACGACAGGCTGCATGAATCGGCGGTAGATGAAAATCGTATAGCCGATGACGACCGGCATGCCGGCGAGGGCGATGGCGAGCATCGTCACGAGCGTCCGGTTGCTCGAGGATGCGTTGTAGATCGTCAGGCTGTTCGCCGCATCACCGAGCGCAGGGACCATGTTGGGGTAGAGGCCGAGCCCGAGAGTCGCGAGCAGAGCCGCGATCGCGAGCGACGACACGAAGAACGTCCTTCCGGGAAGTTCCTTCCGGAAGAGCGGCGGCAGTGCGAGCACCGAGGCGACGAAGACCAGCGGGGCCAGGAACGCGACCGGATTCGCGAACGCACTCCACGAACCGGGAGCTGCCACGCGCGAATACGCGGTGACGACGATCCACGTGGCGAGCAGGATCCATGTCGAAGTGATTCCGACGCGCTGTGATTTCGCCTTCAGGTCGCCCTCGGTCCGGAACTGCAGCCAGGCCGCGCCCTGCACGAGGAACATCGCCACCGACAACACTCCGACGAGGAGCGCGAACGGATTGAGCAGCGTGAAGAAGGAGCCGGCGTACTCGCCGTCCGCCCCGATGGGAACTCCGCGGACGATGTTACCAATCGCGACGCCGAAGAGGAGCGAGGGGAGCATCGAGCCGACCGCGAACGCGACGTCCCACGACTGGCGCCAGCGCGGGCTCTCGACCTTGCTGCGGAACTCGAGCGATACCGCGCGCACGATGAGCGCGGCGAGCAGGAGCATCAGGGCGATGTAGAAGCCGGAGAAGACCGTTGCATAGACGTTTGGAAACGCTGCGAAGATCGCGCCGCCGCCCGTCAGCAGCCAGACTTCGTTGCCGTCCCACACCGGGCCGATCGAGTTGACCAGGACTCTGCGGTCGTGATCACTCTTCGCGATGAACAGGTGCATCATCCCGACGCCGAGGTCGAATCCGTCGAGAATCGCGTAACCGGTGAGCAGCACGCCGACGAGCAGGAACCAGACTGTCTGAAGGTCGATCATCGTCATCTCCTCACGCGGTCGCCGGACTGGTGGCGAGTGGGTGCGCAGGCTCGTGGGGGTTCATGTCGCCCTCGCCAAGCTCCGGCCCGTGGTCGACTTCCCTGTGCAGCAGGAAGATCCAGAGCGCGCCGAGCAGCGCGTAGATCAGGGAGAAGAGAATCGTGGAGAAAAGTATCTCCGGCGCGCTCACGACCTTCGACACGCCGTCGCTCGTCTTCATCACGCCGTAGACGATCCACGGCTGGCGGCCGATCTCGGCTGCCGCCCATCCGAACTGAATCGCGAGGGTAGGAAGCGGAATCGACCAGAGCATGATCCGCAGCCAGCGCCGCGAGTGGTCGAGCTTTCCGCGCCAGAGAAGCCATGCTCCGACGAGAACCTCGAGGAGCATCACGTTCCCGAGAATGACCATGTTGTGGAAGGAGAGGAACGTGAGTGCGATGGGTGGCCACTCCTCGCGCGGGAACTCGTCGAGCCCCTTGACCGGCGCCTGGAAATTGCCGAAGGCCAGGAACGACGTGAAGTTCGTGATCACCAGCTCCGGGCCCTCGCGCGGGCCTTCCTGCGTCGGCGGGAGTGAGAAGAGAATCAGCGGCGCTCCGGGTCGCGTCGAGTAGAGGCCTTCCATCGCCGCGAACTTGGCCTCCTGCGTCCTCGCGACCTGCTTCGCATGCTGGTCGCCGGTGAGCATCACGAGGAAGCACGAAACGACGCCGACCATGATGCCAATTCTCAACGACGCGCGCGCGACGTCGCTGCCGCGGCCTCGCAGCATCAGCCAGGCCGCGATCCCGATCATGACGAAAGCTCCGCAGACCCATGCCGACGCGAGCGTGTGGGTGAATCGTTGGATCATCGACGGGTTGAACACAGCGGCGGCGAAGTCGGTCAGCTCCGCGCGCCCGCCCACGATCGTGTAGCCCGCGGGCGTCTGCATCCACGAGTTCGCCACCAGGATCCAGAACGCGGAGAGCGTCGTACCCAGCCAGACCATGAACGCCGCAATCCACCGCATCGCCGAAGACATTTTCTTGCGGCCGAACAGCAGGAGTCCGAGGAAGCCCGACTCGAGGAAGAACGCGAGCACGCCCTCGGCCGCGAGCGGCGCCCCGAAAATGTCGCCCACGAAGCGTGAATAGCTCGCCCAGTTCGTCCCGAACTGAAACTCCATCACGATGCCCGTGGCGACTCCGACGACGAAGTTCACCGCGAAGATCTTGAGCCAGAAGTCCGACATCCGGCGATAGAGATCGTTCCCGGTCCGGACCCGCATCGTTTCGATGATGACGATCAGCAGCGCGAGCCCCATCGAGATCGGCGGGAAGAGGAAGTGAAACATGATCGTGATCGCAAACTGCAGGCGAGCGAGCAGAACCGCGTCGAGCAAGAGCACCTCCACGGAGACGGGGTCATTGGACGGGAGCCCGTCCGAAAGACGCACGATAGCCTCCGGTCGGATTGGACGAAATGACCCCAGGAACAGGAGAGGGTGACCCGGGTCACATCAGAGGGGGAGTTGCGCTCAAGCGCTGCGCGGCTGGGAGACGGCCGCGTTCGACGATTCTCGCGGCCGGAAGATCCGATGCTTGTAGATCTTCTTCTTGTCGAGCTTGTAGAAGACCATCGTCTTGAGGATCTCGAGGCCGTAGCGGACGCTGCGCCAGAAGCTTATCTGCGAGGCTTCCTCGAAGTAGCGCGTCTGGATCGGGACTTCGCGGAACTTCATTCCCGCTGCGACCCCTTGCGCGATGATCTCGGTGTCGAAGACGAAGTTGTCGGAGTTCGCCTCGAAGTTGACCGCGTCGAGGTAGCGCTTCGAATAGGCGCGAAACCCCGAGTGGTATTCGGAGAGGAAGACGTAGAACGTCGCGTTCTCGACCGCGGTGAGGAAGAGGTTCGCGAAGTACTTCCACTTCGGCATCCCTCCCTCGATGGGGCGTCCGCCGAGCATCCTCGATCCGAAGACCGCGTCGCATTCGTCGTTGAGCAGCGGCGCGACGAGGTGGGGGACGATCGTGGGATCGTACTGATGGTCGGGGTGGACCATGACCATGATCTCGCCGCCGAGCTCGTCCATCGCCGTGCGATAACAGGTCTTCTGGTTTCCGCCGTAGCCGCGGTTCACCTTGTGGACGACGACGCGGATTCCGAGTTTCTGCGCGAGAGCGACCGTGCCGTCCTTCGAGCAGTCGTCGACCAGAAGGATCTCGTCGACCCAGTCCTTCGGGATGTCGTCGAGCGTCGCTTCGAGCGTCTTCTCGGCGTTGTAAGCCGGGAGGACGACCACGACTTTCTTGTTGCGCTTGGGAGACATGCGGTGGGCCCGAATCGGGCGGGCAAAGGTTAGCACATAGGGGCGGCTCCGGTTACAATCCGCGCCTCGTGAGCCGGCGGAGACTTCGCACCGAGGCTGCCGCGCTGGTGATCCTGGTCGCGGTGGTCCTGATCCCGTTCCTCGACGTGTTGTTCGCGTCGGGGCGCTTCTACGTGCGCGACCTCACGCGCTACTACTACCCGACCAAGCAGATCCTGCGCGAGATCGTCCTGGGCGGAGAATTTCCCTACTGGAATCGCTACTACTCGGCGGGCCAGCCGATCGCGGCGAACCCGGAGTACGAGGTCTTCTACCCGCCTCAGTGGCTGATCCTCCTTCCGGACTACGATCTCGGCTACCGGCTCCACATCATCGTGCACATTCCGATCGCGGCGATCGGGATGTACCTTCTGTTGCGATCTCTCCGGCTGAGGATTCCCGCGGCGTTCTTCGGCGGCGTCATCTTCGCGATCGGCGGCGTGTCGCTCTCGATGATCAACCTGCTGCCGATTCTTTTCTGCGTCGTCTGGATTCCGTACGTGCTCCTGTTCACGCGACGTTTCCTCCGCGCGCCAAACCTGCGCGATTTCGCGCTGGCCGCGTTCTTCCTCGGCATCCAGGGGCTCGTCGGCGAGCCGACGTCGATTCTCCAGACGGCGCTGCTCATGAGCGCGTACGGTCTCTGGCGAGCGGTGCGCAGCGATCGCCCGTTCCGCGACCTCGTGAGGAACACGGTGCTCGTCGGAGCGATCGGGCTGTGCGGTTTTCTCGGCGGCGCCGCGCAGCTCGTGCCCGCGGCCGACCACGTCGGCGACTCGATTCGCTCGCGCCCGTTCGACTTCGGCCTGATCACGACCTGGAGTCTGCCGGCGGCGCGTCCGCTCGAGCTCGTCTATCCGCAGATTTTCGGCCGCCTGTTCGACAAGCCGGGAAGCTACTGGGGCGCGAGCCTCTATCCGAGGACCGCGTCGCCGTTCATTTTCAGCATCTACCTCGGGCTGCTGGCGGCCGCGATGATCGTCGCCGCGTTCGCGACGAGAGTCCGCGGCTGGATCTTCGCCGTGGCGCTGCTCGCGGCCACGGTCCCGATCGCGCTCGGCGGCAATACGCCGCTGTTCGCGGCGCTTCACGAGCTCGGGCTCACGCAGTCGATCCGCTACCCGGAGAAGTTCGCGTATGCCGGGCTCTTCGCGCTCAACGTGCTCGCGGCGATCGCGTTCGATCGCTACCTCCGCCGCGATCGGCGTGTCTGGCGCGTCGCGTTGGTCTTCGCGTCGGCGTCGGCGCTCGCGGCTGCCGTGTTCTTCTTCGCGACGTTCACGCCGCTTTACGAGACGCTCGTCGAGAGGGTCTGGGCCATCACGAACCCCGAGCGCGTCGCGCGCGCGATCGGCATCGCGCGCGAAGGATGGGGGCTTGCCGCACTGCGGGGAGCCGCGCTCGCAGGGCTTCTTGCCGTGGGAATGAGGCGTCGCCGCGCCACATGGCACTTTGCCGCGATCGCGCTGCTGCTGCTCGATCTCGTGCCGGTCGGCTTCGACGTGCTCCCCCGCTTCCCTGCGAAGTTCTTCACGCCTCCGGAGGTCGTGGCCGAGATCGCGAAGGAAGACAAGCCGTTCCGCATCTTCCACGAGGCCGACTGGTATGGCGGAAGCCAGCCGTCGAACTCGTACTTCGGCGTGGGCCCCGACGCCTACTGGGTGGTTCGCAACGGCATCTACCCGATGACGACGGCGACGTGGGGAATCGAGACGGTCCTCGAGCGGGACTACGACAAGACCGCGCTTCTTCCGACGGTCGATCTCGTCGACGCGATGTGGCGCACTCGCGACGCAGGCGTGAAGAACTGGCGTGAGATCTTCGGCTCGATGTCGAACGTCGGTTACGTCGCGCAGTATCGCGACTTCGAAGAAGAGAAGAAGCGAGTCGGCGGTAACTTCAAGAAGTCGCGCCCGATCGACTTCGTGCCGCAGACGCCATCTCCCCGCTACTACTTCGCGAGCCGGTTGATCGAGGCTGCCGACGCCGACGTCCTGGTGCGCAGGCTCGTCAAGGGCGACTGGTGCCGTGATTGCGCGTACGTTGCGGGCGGCGCCGGAGTTCCTGCGACCGGACGCGTCCTTTCGGTGGTGGAGACCGCCAATCGCGCGCGGATCGAAGTGGAGGCGGACGGCGACGCGTATCTCGTCATGAGCGTCACGCCGCACAAGTACTGGACCGCGCGCATCGACGGCAGGGCCGCGCCGATCGAGACCGCGAACGTCGCCTACCAGGGACTGCGCGTCCCCCGAGGGCGCCACGTGGTCGAAGTCGAATACCGAAACACACTGGTGCAGCGCTCCGCGGCCGTTTCGGCGTTCGTGCTCGGGGGCGCGCTCCTCGCGGCTGCGCTGCCGCGGCGGCGTCGCCCTGCCGTAGAATCTGGCCAGTGACCTCCGAGCCAGGCACGAGTGGCCGCACGACTGCGCGAGTGCTCGCGCTGCTCGCCGTGCTCACGTCGCTCTACTTCGCCGACGTCCTGTTTCTCGGAAAGCGTCTCTTCATCCGGGACGTGGCGAGCTACTACTACCCGACGAAGAAGCTGCTCCGGGAAGCGTGGCTGGCGGGCGGGATCCCGCTCTGGAATCACGCCTACGGGGCGGGGCAGCCGATGGCGGCGAATCCGGAGTACGCGGCGTTCTATCCGCCGCACCTGCTCCTTCTGCTTCCCGACTACGATTTCGCGTTCCAGCTTCTCGTCGTGCTGCACGTCTTCGTCGCGGCCTGGGGCGCGTATCGCTGCCTCCGATCGATGGGGCTGCGCGAGTCATCGAGCGTTTACGGTGCGATCACGTTCGCGTTCGGCGGGCTCTTCGCGTCACTCCTCAACCTGCTGCCGTACCTGTTCCTGCTGACCTGGCTGCCGTGGGCGTTCCTGCACGTGCGCCGGTGGCTCACCTCCGGAGGATGGGGCGACATGGCGCTCGCCGGCCTCTTCCTCGGCTTGCAGATCCTGACGGCCGAGCCGACGACGCTCGTGCAGGTCTGGTTGCTCATCGGCATCTATGCGCTCTACCGCGTCGTGCGCGCGGAGCGCCACGGGTCGGCGTTCGGCAGAATCGCTCCCCGAGTCGGCCTGCTACTGCTCGTTGCGCTCGCCGTGGGTGCGATCCAGTTGCTCCCCGCGATCGATCACGTGGGGGACTCGGTCCGCGCGGAGCCGTTCGCGTACAAGACCGTCAGCAGCTGGAGCATGCCTCCGATTCGTCCCGTGGAGATCGCCCTGCCCGCGGCGTTCGGCCGGGTCTGGCGCGAAGGGGACACAGCGTACCTCGGTGCGGTTCTTTACGGGATCAGGCCGCTGCCGTTCCTGTTCAGCTTTTACATGGGCATGCTCGGATGCTGCCTTGCGATCGCGGGCGTAAGGGCGCGACTCCCGGGCACCGGCCTCTTCCTGATCGTGATGGCGGTCTCGCTGCTCCTGGCCCTCGGCGACAACACGCCGCTCCTGCGATGGCTCTACGACGCGGGGTTTGCCGCGTCGTTCCGGTATGCGGAGAAGTTCGCGATCATGGGACTCGTCGCGCTCGCGGTGTACCAGGCGCGTGTCTTCGACGCGCTCGCCGACGACCCGCAACGGCTCGGCAGGACCGCCGCGATCGCGGCGGGGATCGTCATGCTCGTCGCTCTCGCCGGCGCGGCACTCTTCTTCAGCGGTGGCGCCGGCGCGGTCGCGAAGTGGCTGACGGGCGTCGCGGGTCCCGCCGCGCTCGCCGCGATCGTTCGCGACGCGCGGATCGACTGGATCGCGAACGCGGCGCGAGCCGCGGTCGCTCTCGCGCTGTTCGTCGCGGCAGCGAGGGGCGGCGTCGGAAGGAGATGGATGGCGACGGCGATTGCCGCGACGTTCGTCGATCTCGCGATCGCGGGCCGCGCGGTCTCGCCGTCGATCGACGCGCGCTTCTACTCCGAGCCGCCTGCCGCGTCCCGGCTCGCTCCGGACCGAACGGCGTACCGGATCTTCCCGCTCGCGGACTGGTACTACAGCCTCGGACGAAGCACGAACGGGCGCAGGTTCGCAGAGAGCGGCAACGGAACCTACTGGACCGCGAGAAACGGCCTTGGGCCGATGCTCTCGGCGACCTGGGGTTTCCGCTACGCGGTCGAAATGGACTACGACAGGACGGCGCTGCTGCCCACCAAGCACTTCATCGAAGCGGTGTGGAAGATCCGCAACGAGCTTGGCGAGGAGAGGGACGAGACGCTGATGGCGATGGCGGGAGCGCGGTACAGGACGCGGTTCCGCGATTACGCAACCGCGACCGCGGGAGGCGCTCGGGTCGAGCTCCTCGAGCCGGTGTCGTTTGAAGAGTTAGGGAAAGGCGAGAGGTATTACTTCGCAAAACGACTCCTGCCGGCGCGCAGCGCGGCGGAGTTTGCGAACGCTCTCGTCGCCGGCGATCCCGGGCCGCGGGCGGCGTTCGTCGCGAACATGGTGGGGGAGGTGTCGCCCGGAACCGTCCTGTCGTGGCGCGAGACGCCGCGCTCGATCGAAGTCGAGTGTGAAGCCGACGGGCGAAGCCTGCTCGTGCTGAGCGTCACGCCACATCGTTACTGGCAGGCGACCGTGGAGGGACGTCGTGCGGAGTTGCTTCCGGTCAACCTGGGATTCAGCGGTGTGGCGCTCCCGCGAGGACGGCACCGGGTGCTTCTCGAGTACCGGAATCCCGTGGTGATCGCCGGAGCCGAGATCACGCTCGTTGCGATCCTGGCCCTCGGCACGATCGTCGTGGTTTCGCGCAGGCGCGCGAAATCGATGCAGTAGAATCTCGCTCGCATGGCCGGTGTGATGGAGTCCACGGCGGAGCGCCGCTCCGATCTGCGCGCGATGGGTCTCCTCGCCCTCCTGATCACCGTCCTCTACGCCGACGTCCTCTTCGCCGGGATGACGTTTTTCACGCGGGACCTGACCGCCTATCACTACCCGATGAAGTGGGTCGTGCGAGAGATCGTGCTCGGTGGAGACTTCCCGTTCTGGAACAGGCTCTACTCCGCCGGCCAGCCGCTGGCCGCGAACCCCGCCTACGAGGTCTTCTATCCTCCGCAGTGGCTCACGCTCCTGCCGGACTACAACTTCGGCTTCCGGCTGCACATCGTTCTGCACGTCTTCATCGCAGTGTTCGGCGCGTTTCGGTTCTTCCGGTCGATCGAGTTGGGCGTGCCGGCGAGCTTCGCCGGCGCGCTGATCTTCGCGACGTGCGGACCGTACGTCAGCACGCTCAATCTGCTCCCGTTCCTTTTCAGCATCAGCTGGGTGCCCTGGATCGCACTCTACGCGCGGCGGTGGATTCTCGGGCGCGGGAGCCGTGACTTCGTTTCGGCCGCGCTCTTTCTCGGAGTGCAGGCAGTTCTCTGCGAGCCGACGACTCTCATGCAGACGTGGGGAGTCATTGCCCTCTACGCCGCCTTCGTCGGCTGGGGGCGAGGCGGCCTACGCGGGGCCGGCTCGAACCTCATCAGGGGAGCGGCGCTCGTCGCGATGGGGATCGCGGTGGCGGCGGTCCAGTTCCTTCCTGCCGCCGATCACGCCGGTGACTCCGTTCGCGCGATCGGTTTTCCGTTCTCGACCGTGGCGAGGTGGAGCTTCCCGCCCGCCCGCGCTCTCGAGTTGGCCTTCCCGAATTTTTTGGGCACCCTGGAAGCGCAGGGCCCGCTCTTCTGGGGAGGGCGGCTCTACGCCGACACCGGAGGGCCGTTTCTCTACAGCGTCTATCTGTCACTGGTTCTGGCCGGGCTCGCGCTCGCTGGTGCGTTCCGCGGAGTTGCGGGGCGCGGTCTCCTGGCGCTGGTGGCAGTCCCCTCGTTCGTTCTCGCCGCCGGGTCTCACACGCCGGCGCTCGCGGCGCTGTACGGAATGGACCTGCTCCCGTCGATCCGGTATCCGGAGAAGTTCATCCTCAGTGCTTCCTTCGCAATGGTCACCTACGGTGTGGTCGTGCTCGACCGCGTGCTGGGTGGTGAGTCCGTAGTTGCGCGGCGAACCGCGTGGATCTGCGGAGGCATCGGCGCGGCGGCCCTGCTCGTCTTTCTAGGCTGCCTTCACCCCGGCTATCCGGTGTGGTTCGCCGAGTTCTGGGGGACGAAGGGAACGGCGGCGTCATCGATCGCGAGGACGCAATGGCTCGTGGCAGCGCTGCGCGGCGCGGCGTTTGCGGTCGTGATGTACCTGCTCGCCGCGAATCGGGGGCGGAAGTCGCTCGCGTTGCTGATCCTGGTCCTTCTCGCCGACCTGGCGCCGCTCGGAAACCAGATCAATCCACGCATCCATCGCAGCTTCTTCGACGAGCCGCCGCCGCTGGCAGAGCAGCTCGACCTGGACGGCTCGCGGCTCGCGCATGTCGCGTCCATGCAGATGAAGGCACCGGAGCGTCCCGCCTACTTCCAGGGGCAGCGTGCCTACCGGGTCATCCGAAACGGGCTGTGGCCGGCCACTCCCGCCCTCCACGGAATCCCGACCTGTTTCGAGCTGGACGTCGACGAGACCCAGCTGCTTCGGACGCGAGCGGTGCTCGATGTGGTCGAAAAGCTCGCGGAGCGCGGCGTGTTCGATTGGATCGCCGTGCTGGGGCCGATGTACGGCTCCGGCCCCGTGCTCGTGTACCGGGATCCGGCGACGGAGCTCCGGCGTGTGGGCGACGATTGGAGCGAGATCCAGCCCGTCGACCTGGAGCAGACGCCTCGTTATCCGCGGTACTACTTCGCTTCCCGAATGGTCGAGGCGCCGGACGATGCTCGCCTGACGGACCTGCTGGCCCGGCAACCGTGGGATCCGCGCAGCGCGTTCGTCAGTCGGGGAGCCCATGCTGTCGGCGCCGGGCGAGTGCTGACCGCGGAAGAGTCAGCGAACCGGACGGAGCTCGAGGTCGAGGCGGACGCTGACGCGTTCCTGGTGCTTTCTTCGACGAGCCATAAGTACTGGCAGGCCACGATCGACGGCGTTCCTGCGGGCATCACCGAGACGAATATCGCGTTTCAGGGAGTCGCGGTGCCTGCAGGGAAGCACCGCGTGGTGCTGACCTACTACAATCCGACGATTGCGGTCGGCGCGATCATCACATGCCTGTCACTCGTCGCACTCGGCTTCGTGTGGACGAGGAGGGCGGGGATCGGCGGAGAGGAGAACCGGAGTCTCGATGCGTAGCAGAAAACTGTCCACCTCGGTATGGGTGATTTCGATCGTCAGCCTTCTCGCATTCGTCGGGGTGACGCTCTACTCCCGGCAGCTCTCGACTCCGCTGAAGGAGAACACCTTCATTCCGAACGCGGAGGTGATCACACCCGAGATCGAGCTTCTCCAGGCGTACATCCGCATCGATACGTCGAATCCTCCAGGCAAGGAGCTCGCGGGCGCACGTTTCCTGATCGACGAGCTCGCGCGCCGGGGAGTGAAAGCCGAGTTGATCGAATCGGCGCCGGGCCGGGCGAACGTCTACGCGCGCATCGAGGGTCGCGCGGACGGTGATGGGCTGATGCTGCTCAACCACATCGATGTGTATCCCGCTGCCGCGGGAGGCTGGTCCGAGCCGCCGTTCGCCGCGAACACCAAGATGAACATGCTTTACGGCCGCGGCGCGCTCGACATGAAGTCGGTCGGGATCTGCCAGCTCCTCGCCTTCGCGGAGTTCGCGGTTTCCGGAAAGGTGCCGGAGCGAGACATCGTCTTTCTCGCGACTGCCGACGAGGAGACCGGGGGCGATCTGGGTATCGCGTGGCTTCTCGAGCACCGCCCCGACATTTTCGAAGGAGTCGGCTACGCGCTCAACGAGGGAGGCATCAGCGAGTCGCTCAAGGAGGTGCCGACGTATTTCGGGATCGAGGTCGGCTCGCGTCAGTTCGTATCGCTCGAGCTCCGCTCGAAGGAGCGAAGAAGCCTCGAGCGCGCGCGCTCCGCGATGTTGCCGCTCACGAATCCGCGCGATCCCGCGCGCGTGCTTCCCGAGATGCCAGGTCTGCTGCGGGACGCGTCGCGATTCCGGAAGGACAACCGCGAGCTTCTCGCGAACGTCGAGCAGACGATCGCGGACGGAGATTTCTTCCGTCTCGCCGCACCGTATCGGGCGCTCTTCCAGAGCTCCGCAATCCCGGGGGGAATCCGCCCTGACGATGGCGGGGGATTCGTGCTCGACGTCCTGCTCAGCAATCTGCCCGATGAGGAGCCGCAGGCGGCGATCGCCGGGATCCGTCGCATCACCGCGCCGTTCGACGTCGAGATCGACGTGATCAAGACGCAGGGGCCGGCGCCGATTACTCGATTCGACAC
This sequence comes from Thermoanaerobaculia bacterium, assembly GCA_023700825.1. Lineage (GTDB taxonomy): Bacteria > Acidobacteriota > Thermoanaerobaculia > Gp7-AA8 > Gp7-AA8 > JACPDH01. The sequence goes on from JAMPYE010000084.1 coordinate 11,894, forward strand.
ACCGATGTTCGAGACCATTCGGTCGGTGCTGATCGAGCAGTACGGGGGGGGCATCTTTGTCGGTCCCCTGGTTCTGCCGTATTCGGCGAACGACTCGCGGTATCTTCGCGTGCGCGGTATCCGGGCCTACGGCGTCTGTCCGTTCCCGTTGAGCATCTACCAGACATGGGGCATTCACGGCGGCGACGAACGCGTGCGCCTCGACTGGTTCGTCGACGGTGTCGATGTGATGCGGCGAATCG
>JAMPYE010000686.1 GCA_023700825.1 Thermoanaerobaculia bacterium
GGCGTGCTTGCGAAGGATACGGGCGAGCGCCCGTTCGACAGCCCTGCGCGCCTGCTCGAACTGGCGAAGGCCAGGCAGTTCGGAACCTACGCCGATCCCGAGCTCGGCACGCTTCCGGTCGCGTATCTCACGACGAACACCGTGACCAACGGAAGCTCGGGATCGTCGTCACTCAACGCGTGGGGCGAGATCTGCGGCCTCGCATTCGACATGAACTGGGAAGGCATCGCCGCGGACTGGGTCGTGAACGAGAAGTACGTCCGGACGGTGAACGTCGACTCCCGCTACATGCTCTGGGTCATGGACGCCGTCGACGGTGCGCACGAGCTGCTGCGCGAGATGGGGATCGAGCCGCAGTTTTGACAAGGCAGGCGAGAGGCGAGGGGCGAAAGGCGATGAGCAGGCATCGAGCCGCCTCGTGCGTCATTGCCGGGACGTGAACCCAAAGAAAAAGAGCGCGGTGCCAACACCGCGCTCTTTCGATTCCTGGGTCAGCCTGCGATGGGTGCCAGGTCTCTCTGCCTGCTTATCGCCTCTCGCCCTTCGTATCAGAGCTTCAGCACCATCTTCGTCATGTCGTGCTGTCCGCCGTCGGGGTCGGTGCCGTAGCCCGGGATGACGGTTGTCTTGAAGCCCAGAGTCGTCAGGGTTTCGATCGCGTCGACCTCGAGGTCGCTGATGAGCATCGCCGTCAGATGGCGAAGCCCGTTCTGCCGCGCGACGCCGATGAAGTGATTCACGAGCAGGGTGCCGAGCCCGATGCCTCGGTAAGCCGGATCGATGAGCCACTTGATGCGGCCGACGAGACGGAGCGGGCCGCCGTGGCGGCGGTGCAGCGTCGCGTCGGCGACGATCTTCGTTCCGTCGAGCGCGAGGAGAGGGAGTGTCTTCGCATAGTCGAGATCACGGCCCCAGCTCTCCACGAGATGCGGGTCGTCGATGGGGTCCCACGCGAAGCGGCGGCTCTCGTTGGGAAGGCGCATGAAGAACTCGTAGAGAGCTTTCGAGTCCTTCTCTTCGAATGGACGGATGAGCAGTCGGCGACCGTCTCGGAGCGCCGCCTCCTGGGGATATCGATTGGGCATCGGGAGTCCTCCTGGTCAGGTGATCCGCCAAAGGGGGGCGGCAGGTGGGCGAAGAATATCACTATTGCAGAAGGTGCGATGTGCGCTGAATCAGCCCGCGTTTCGAAGGCTTCGGGGGACTCTGAACGGATCGGGAGATACCCAGCGCGGACCGGACGAATCGGGCGCGGGAGCTGCCTTTGGTGCACTGATGCGGATCAGCGTGTGCTCCGTTCGGAATCGGGGCGTTCGGCACGAGCCAGAGTAGAATCCGAATTGTTCAACGAACTCACTGATTCCGGAGGGACGTTCGCATGCTCACAGAGTTCAAGAAGTTCGCGCTCAAGGGTAACGTGATGGATCTGGCCGTCGGCGTGATCATCGGAGGGGCGTTCGGGAAGATCGTCAGCACGCTCGTCGCCGATATTCTGATGCCGCCGCTCGGATTGATTCTCGGCAAGGTCGATTTCTCGAACCTGTTCCTCACGCTCTCGGGCGAGAAGCTGGACACGCTCGCGAAAGCGAAGGAAGCCGGCGCCGTCACGCTCAACTACGGGGTCTTCATCAACGAGGTCGTCAACTTCGCGCTGCTCGCCTTCGCGGTCTTCCTTCTGGTGAAGTGGATCAACTCGCTGCGCGAGGAGCCGGCGCCCGCCGACCCGACCGAGCGCGACTGCCCGCAGTGCATCACATCGATCTCGCGCAAGGCCTCGCGCTGCCCGAACTGCACTTCGACGGTCGAGCCGATGGCATGAGATGACGAGGCTCCTGATCGTCTGCCTTGGGGGCGCCGTCGGGAGCGGCGCCCGCTATCTGCTTTCGACCTGGGTGGCGCGCGTGGCCCCGTCGGCGTTTCCCGCGGGCACGCTCGCGGTCAACGCTCTCGGCTCGTTTCTCATCGCTCTCGTCATGCATGTGGGCCTCTCGACCGAGGCGATCTCGCCGATGTGGCGCCTTGGGCTGACGACGGGAGTCATGGGCGGTTTCACGACCTACTCGACCTTCAACTACGAAACGTCCGAGCTGCTTCGCGAGGGAGCGACGGGGCTGGCGCTCGCGAATCTCGCCGCTACGCTGGCGGTCTGCCTGGTGACTGGATTTCTCGGGCTCGCGCTCGGCAGGTGGCTCACGGGGAGGTGACGGCATGCGGAAACTGACCGGCGAACAGGTCCTGATCCGGATCATCTTCGGGGAGTCGGAGCGCTGGCACGCGCAGCCTCTCTCGCATGCCATCCTCGAGCGGCTGCGTCGTGAGGGCTTTGCCGGAGCGACGGTCGTCCGTGGCATCGCGGGCTTCGGCGCGAGCAGCATCCTCCACACCAGCCACATCCTCGAGCTCTCGGAGGACCTGCCGGTCATCGTCGAGATCGTCGACACCGAGGAGATGGTCGGGAAGCTGGAGCCGATCCTCGACGAGATGCTCGGCGAGGGGCTCGTGACGATGGAGAA
>JAMPYE010000687.1 GCA_023700825.1 Thermoanaerobaculia bacterium
CACTTCGACGTGATCGTTCTCGACCTGATGCTGCCGCGTCTTTCGGGCTTCGACGTGATCCGACACCTGATGATGCGTCGCCCCGATCTTCTCAAAGCGACGATCGTCGTCTCGGGCGCGCAGGACTCCACGCTGCAGTTCATCGACGTCAACGAGTTCTATGCCGTGCTGCACAAGCCCTTCGATTTCATGGAGCTTCCCCGGCTCGTCGAAGAGTTGCTGCAGGGCAGGGCGGGGTCCTAACCCTTTCGACCTGACTACGGGCGGGAGACCCGCCCGATGGCGGTGCGCGCCTGCTCGAGCGCGAGCTTCGCCCAGAGTCGATACATCGCCGCTGAGGGATGAAGCCGGTCCGCGGCAAGCATCGAAGGATCGTGCGAGGCGAGCCGCGAGATCGGCGTGACGTCGACGAAGCGCGATCCGGCTCTGGCTGTTTCGACGCGCACGATGGCGTTGAAGTCGTCGATCTCGTCGCGCACGACGCTCAGGTCGCGCCCCTTATCGCGGGCGAAGGGCGTGACGCCCCAGTCGGGAATCGACAGGACCAGGACCCGCGACGATGCGCCGCCGGCGAATGCGATCGCGCGCTGCAACAACGAGGCGAACCGGTCGCGGAATCCGAAAATCTCCAGTCCACGGTACTGGTCGTTCACTCCGACGAGCAGCGAGACGAGATCGAACGGGCCCGCCGGCTTCGTGGCTTCGATCGCGGCGTCGAGCTCCTCGGTCGTCCATCCAGTCTTCGCGACGATCTCGGGATCGGCGACCTCGAGCCCCTCGGCGCGCAGGAGCTCCGCGAGTCTCGCGGGCCAGCGTTCCGAGGGTTCGACACTCTCCCCGATCGTGTACGAATCGCCAAGCGCCAGAAAGCGTGCCATCGTGGTGACGATTCTACTTCGCGGAGCGGCATCGAAGCCGAGGGGGAACTCTCTCAGCGGTAGGGGTGTTGCGTGAGGTGCCAGTGTCCCGCCGCCGGCCGTTCAATGAATGGCCATTCAGAATCTTCGCTTGATCGCAACGCCCCCTCGTGGAGAATGTCCCGATGTCCGCAATCGCCGAAAACGGCCCGCTCGTGGCCGACACGACCATCGCTTCCAGCCTCGGTCCGGAGCCCTGGAATGCCCCCTGGTGGAAAGTCGCCAACGGCGATTACCCTACCTTCTTCTACATGATCCTGATCCATGCGCTGGCGCTGGCGGGGCTGATCTTCTTTCCGATGCCGGGATGGAAGGTCGTGCTCGCGACGTTCGCGATCGCGTGGGTCGGCGGGCTCGGCGTGACCGTCTGCTACCACCGCGCCCTCGCGCATCGCGCGGTGCAACTGAACCCGGTCGTGCGGCACTTCCTGATCTTCTTCGCGCAGTTCTGCGGCTCGGGTTCGCCTGACTCCTGGACCGCGAACCACCGTCAGCATCACGCGAAGGTCGAAACACCCGAAGACATCTCGAGCCCGGCGATCGGAGGATTCTGGTGGTCGCACCTGCGCTGGCTCTGGCAGGCGGGGAACGTGCCGCTCTCGCGCTGGTGTCCTGATCTCGACCGGCCGCAGTATCGGTTCTGGAACCGGATGCAGATTCCAGTTCTCGCGATCTCCCTTTTCGTCTGGATCCCGTTCGGTTGGGCCGCGTTCTTCTGGCTCGGACCGATGCGGCTCGTCGCCTCGCTTCACGCGCAGTGCTTCGTCAACAGCATCGCCCACATGCGTCCCGATGCGAAGCCGGGCGAGGATTCTTCGCAGAACATCTGGTGGCTCGGCTTTCTGCAGTTCCTGCAGGGAGAGAACTGGCACGCGAACCATCACGCCCGCCCCGCCTCGGCGAGGCTCGGCTGGACGTTCTGGCAGGTCGACTTTGGCTGGTACGCGATCGTCGTGCTCGAAAAGCTCGGACTCGCGTCGAAGGTTCGTCGGATCAGCTAACCGGGACGCGGACGACGATTCCGGCGGCTGAGCTGCTGCCGGAGAGAGTGCGCGGCGAATGCCGTCCTGCACCCTCTCTCCATTCTCAATTCTTCAATGCTCAATTCATCGAGGGGGCCGGCCTCGCCGGCCCCCTCGATGCGGACTACCAGCCGCAGCTGCGGCCCTTGTTCTGGTCGTCGAGCCACGTCTTGAGCGGAGCGAAGTAGTCGATGATCGCCGAGGCGTCCATCTCGCGCTTGCCCGAGAGCGCCTCGAGCGCGTCCTGCCACGGGCGGCTCGCGCCCATCGACAGCATCGCGTCGAGCCTCGCGCCCGCTTCCTTGTTGCCGTAGATCGAGCAGCGGTTCAGCGGCCCGCTCTGTCCGGCGATCTCGCAGAGCGAGCGGTGGAACTGGTACTGGAGGATGTGCGCGAGGAAGTAGCGCGAATACGGCGTGTTCCCCGGCACGTGGTACTTCGCGCCGGCGTCGAAGAACTCCTCGCCGCGCGCGCTCGGTGGCGCGACACCCTGGTACTTCAGCTTGAGGTCCCACCACGCCTTGTTGTACTCGGCAGGGGAGACTTCGCCGGAGAAGACCTTCCAGCGCA
>JAMPYE010000085.1 GCA_023700825.1 Thermoanaerobaculia bacterium
CCCCATCTTCGCGTTAAGACTTGCCGTCTCGTTGGCCGACATTGTTCTTCTCCTTTGGATCGGAAGCCTCGCGCTTCCGGTTCGCATCTGACGATCCCATGTCCACGGCGCCCTTGAACATCGCCCCCTCGGCGACGACGATCTTGGGAGCCTTGATGTTTCCATCCACTTTTGCCGACGGGGTGAGCTCCACGCGCGCGTCTGCCGAGATCTCGCCGACCACCGTCCCCTCGATCGTCACGTTTCGCGCGTGAACCGAGGCCTCGATGCGGGCGTTGGGGCCCACGCGCAGGTCGTTCTCGAGATTGACCTTGCCGCGGATCGTCGCCTCGACGAACAGGTCCTCGCGACCGCTGACCGTCCCGTCGATCACGATTCCTGGGCCCAGGTGGGAACCCTTCGGCGTCGACCCGTCGGGCCGTGACGGGGTTGCAGCACGCGGCGGGGTTGAATCCTTGCCGAATAGAGCCATCTCGTGGCCTCCGCTGATTCAGAAATCGGTGCCTTGCGAGAGCGCCACGAAGGCGGCCGCGACGGCATGCCGTGGCGCCTGTTCGCAAGCTCGGAACGGCCCCCGGCGGGAGCGAAATCCTATCACAAACCTAGTTGCAGCCCCGGTCCCCGGAGCCACCGATCCCTCAGGCACCGCCGGCGGGAATCGACGGCGCGCAGCGGGGCGTCGACGCGCCGCCGCGGCCCACCGCGAACGGGGACCAGAGCTTGGCAAGCTCGTCACTGCCGCATTCGGGGCAGACGACATGCGAATCGGCCGAAACGATCTCTTCGAATCGCTTCTTGCACTCGCGGCACTCGAAATCGAACATCGGCATGGGTTTCTCCAGCGTTTCGGGCGACAGAACCGCGGGCGCTCTCCTTCACATTCCTGCGTCGGTGAACCACAACCAGCGATGGCCGTACCGCTGCAGCGCGGGCTCGAGGGAGGAAGGAAAACTGGAGCGGGCGACGAGATTCGAACTCGCGACCAAGAGCTTGGGAAGCTCCTACTCTACCAACTGAGCTACGCCCGCCCAGAGAGCGAGGGGGATTCTAGCAGAACTCGCGGTTGGGCGTCTCCGGGGCGATATTCGACCATTCTCCCGGGTGTAAGACCCGCCAGGTGGCTGCGTTTGCCCTGGTGAAGGAGACAGCCATGAAGGCAAACCACCATTCCCATCACGCCCTCCACACGTTCACCCCCGACCCCATGGAAGCGGCTGCGGCGCCCGATCCCTCCGCGCCTCCCGCCGTCCGCATCGCGCTCGAGGCGAAGGCGACGAACTGGGAAGTCTCGCCGGGAGTCACGATCTCCGGGTATGGCTACAACGGCCAGGTCCCCGGCCCGGTGATCGAAGCGACGCAGGGCGAGCCGATCGAGATCGCGTTCACGAACAACCTCTCCGAGCCGACGCTGATTCACTGGCACGGGCTCCGCGTCCCCGCCGCGATGGACGGGACGCAGGCGACGCAGCGTCCCGTCGCTCCGGGCGAGACGTTCGTCTACCGTTTCACACCTCCTGACGCAGGCACCTTCTGGTACCACCCACACGCCAACGAGACCGAACAGCTCGAGAAGGGCCTGTACGGCGCGTTCATCGTCCGCGGCGCCGACGAGCCGGTCGTCGACCGCGAGCAGATCCTAGTCTTCGACGACGTCGACGCCGACAAGCAGGGGCGCCTCTCGAAGTTCGGAGGCTTCCGCGAGCGGCACGACGGCCGTGAAGGCGACATCCGCCTCATCAACGGGAAGGCCGAGCCGGAGCTCACCATTGCCGCAGGTCAGGTCGAGCGCTGGCGCATCATCAACGCGTCGAGCGCACGCTACATCCGGCTGTCACTCGGAGGCGCGACGTTCCGCATCATCGGCACCGATGGCGGTTTGATCGAAGCGCCTGTCGAAGCGACCGAGGTGCTGCTTCCCACCGCGGACCGGGTCGACATCCTCGTCGGACCCCTCGAGGAGGGGCAGACGCTCTCCATCGACTCGCTGCGTTACCTTCGCAGCACGATGAAGGTGCGCGGCAAGGAGCGCTTCGGCACGCTGAAGGTCGGGCCCGCAAAGCCGTCGATCGCGTCGATCCCGTCGCGCCTCCGCACGATCGAGCCTCTGGCCCCGATCGATGCCACGCCGACCCGGAACGTGAAGTTCAGCGTCGGCCTCAGCCTGCGGAACATCATCGACTTCAACGTCAACGGCGAGACGCACCACACCGACAAGCCGGTGAAGGTCGGCGAGCTCCAGATCTGGGACGTCGAGAACGCCTCGCTGATGGATCACCCGTTCCACCTGCACGGATTCTTCTTCCAGGTGCTGTCGATCGACGGCAAAGCGCCCGCCTTCCGTTCCTGGGAAGACGTGGTCAATCTCCCGCCGCGCACCACGGTGAAGATCGCCTGGATCCCCGAGGATCGGCCGGGGAAGTGGATGTACCACTGCCACATCCTCGAGCACCACGAGGCCGGCATGATGGGGCACTTCGACCTCGTCCGGTAAGCATCGACCAATCAGACGACGCAAGCGGCCACGGAAACGTGGCCGCTTTGCTTTTCCCGACTGTAAGACCGGGCGGGGTGCTGCGTTTGCCGCTGCAGGAGGAAGTCGAAATGAAAAACCTCGCAGCAGTTGCACTTCTCATTCTCGCCGCGCTCTGGCTCGGCACGCGCACGCCCGAAGCGGCGAACGCGCAGCAGGCGGCGGCCAGCATCTCCCCGGCCACGGTGGCGACGCCGCTCGTCCGCAAGGTCGCGGTCACGCAGTCCTACCCGGCGCAGGTCGAAGCGATCGAGCGCGTCGAGCTCCGCCCGCAGGTGTCGGGCTACCTCGACGCGGTCGAGTTCAAGGAAGGCGCGATCGTCTCTCGCGGCGAGGTGCTCTTCCGCATCGACGCGCGCCCCTACGCCGCCGCGCTCGCGGAGGCCGAGGCGGCGCTCGTCCAGGCGCAGGCCGAGGCCGAGGCGACGCTGAAGGAAGGCTCGCGCGCGGCGCGCCTCGTCGAGAAGCGCGCGATCTCCCGCGAGGAGGCCGATCGCCGCGTCGCCTCGGCCGGGGTCGCCTCGGCGCGGGTCACCGCGGCGCTCGCCGCCGTCGAACGCGCGCGCCTCAATCTCGCGTTTACGGAAGTTCGCTCGCCGATCTCCGGCCGCATCGGCCGCGCCGAGATGACGCGCGGCAACCTCGTCTCGCCGGAGACCCGCCTCGCCGTCGTCGTCGCGACGAACCCGGTCTACGTCCGCTTCGACGTCGACGAGAACACCCTCGCCTCGCAGCCCGGCAGCGCCCGGCAGCAGTGGCGCGTCGACTTCAACGGAGCTCCGGCCGAGATCGCGTTCGTCGAGAACGAGATCGGACGCGGAACCGGAACGCTTCGCGTCCGCGCGCGTCTCGCCAACGGCGACGGCAGCGTGATCCCGGGGATGTACGGCACCGCGAAGCTCACGTTAGGCGACGAGACGAACGCGCTGCTCGTTCGCGACGAGGCGATCGGCTCCGACCAGGGGCAGCGGTTCGTGCTCGTCGTCGACCAGAACGACAAACTTCAATATCGAACCGTCACCCTCGGGGCGCGCGAAGGCAACCTTCGCGTCGTGACGAGCGGCATCAGCGCCACCGACAAGATCGTCGTGACCGGCCTGTTCCGCCTCCGCCCAGGCATGCCCGTCGCGCCGAAGGTCGTCGCGATGGACAAGGAGAGCTGAGCCATGCGATTCATCAAATTCTTCATCGACCGCCCGATCTTCGCGGGCGTTCTCTCGATCCTCATCGTCATCGCGGGGCTGCTGACCCTCAAGTCGCTGCCTCTCACCGAATACCCGACCGTCATGCCGCCCACCGTGCAGGTTCGCGCGATGTACCCCGGCGCGAATCCGAAAACGATCGCCGAGACCGTCGCCGCGCCGCTCGAGCAGGAGATCAACGGCATGAACGGCATGCAGTACATGTCGTCGCAGGCCACGAGCGACGGTCGCATGACTCTCACCGTCACCTTCGCTCAGGGGATCGACCCGGAGATGGCGCAGGTCGAAGTGCAGAACCGGGTCTCGCGCGCCATCCCCCGCCTGCCCGTCGAAGTACAGCGCATCGGCGTCGTCACGCAGAAGACGTCGCCCGACATGCTGATGGTCGTCCATCTCACATCGACCGACGACCGGTACGACCTCGTGCACGTCCACAATTACGCGACGCTCCGGCTCCGCGACGAGCTCGCGAAGCTCGACGGCGTCGACGAGGTCGTCGTATGGGGCGCCGGCGAGTACAGCCTGCGCATCTGGCTCGACCCCGACAAGGTCGCGGCGCGACAGATGACGGCGACCGACGTCCTCCGCGCGCTGCGCGAGCAGAACGTGCAGGTCGCCGCAGGAGTCCTCGGGCAGCCGACCGAGATCGCCGGCGAGGAGACGAGTGCCGCATCGGCGCCGTTCCAGGTCGCCGTCAACGCGCAGGGCCGGCTCACCACGCCCGAGGAGTTCGGCGACGTGGTGGTCAAGGTCGGTGAGCGCGGGGAGATCGTCCGCCTCCGCGACGTCGCGCGCATCGAGCTCGGAGCGAACCAGTACTCGCTCCGCAGCCTCTTGAACAACGGGCCCGCCGTCGGCATCCAGATCTTCCAGAGCGCCGACGCGAGCGCCATCGCCGTCTCCGACGCGGTGCGGGCGACCCTTGCCGCGCACGACTATCCCGACGGCATCGAGTACAAGATCGCCTACGACCCCACGATCTTCGTCCGCGCCTCGATCAGGAACGTCGGCAAGACGCTCTTCGAAGCGATCATTCTCGTGGTCATCGTCGTCCTGCTCTTCCTGCAGAGCTGGCGCGCGTCGATCATTCCGGTGGCCGCGGTGCCGGTGTCGCTCATCGGCACGCTCGCCGTGATGCACCAGCTCGGCTTCAGCCTCAACACGCTCTCGCTGTTCGGTCTCGTGCTGTCGATCGGCATCGTCGTCGACGACGCGATCGTCGTCGTCGAAAACGTCGAACGCCACCTGGCGCGCGGCAAGTCGCCACGCAATGCAGCCGTCGCGGCGATGCAGGAGGTGACCGGGCCGATCATCGCGATCACCTCGGTGCTCGCCGCGGTCTTCATTCCGACCGCGTTCCTCAGCGGCCTGACCGGCCAGTTCTACCGCCAGTTCGCGCTCACCATCGCGATCTCCACCGTGCTGTCTGCGATCAATTCGCTGACGCTCTCCCCGGCCCTGGCAGCCGTTCTGCTCAAGCCTCACGGCACGGGAGCGGACAGGCTGCAGCGCGGCATCGACCGCGTCTTCGGCGGCTTCTTCCGCGCCTTCAACCGCTTCTTCGACCGGAGCAGCGAGCGCTACGTCGTCGGCGTCGGCGGCGTGCTCCGCAAGAGCGCGATCGCGCTGCTCGTATTCGCGGGCCTCATCGGCCTGACGGCGGTCGGCTTCCGCAAGACTCCCGCCGGCTTCGTGCCGGCACAGGACAAGTACTACCTCGTCGGCATCGCGCAGCTCCCGAGCGGCGCGTCGCTCGATCGCACCGAGACGGTGCTGCGCCGCATGACCGACGAAGCGCTCGCGCAGCCCGGTGTGCAGGACGTCGCCGGCTTCGCGGGCCTTTCGATCAACGGCTTCGCCACCGTGCCGAACGCGGCCGTGATGTTCGTCATGCTCGATCCGTTCGAGGATCGGACCACGGCCGAGCTCTCGGCGAACGCGATCGCCGGCGCGCTGAATCAGAAGTACGGCGCGATCGACGACGGATTCGTCGCAGTCTTCCCGCCTCCCCCGGTTCCGGGCCTCGGCGCGGTCGGCGGCTTCAAGATGCAGGTGCAGGACCGCTCCGGGCAGGGCTACGCCGCGCTGCTCGACGCGACGCAGAACCTGACGGCCGCGGCCGCGCAGGACAAGCGCGTGGCCGGCCTCTTCTCGAGCTACCAGGTCGACGTGCCGCAGGTCTACGTCGACGTCGACCGCGCGAAGGCGAAGATGCAGGGAGTCGCCCTCGGTGATCTCTACGAGACGCTGCAGGTCTACCTCGGCTCGCTCTACGTCAACGACTTCAACTTCCTCGGGCGCACCTACCAGGTAAACATGCAGGCCGACGCGCCGTTCCGACAGGACCTCGACGCGATCCGCCGGCTCTACACCAGGAACGCGGCCGGCGAGATGGTTCCGTTAGGCGCGCTCGCCACGGTCCGGCCCGACTCCGGCCCCGACCCCGTCGTGCGCTACAACGCCTACCCGGCGGCCGACATCACCGGCGCCCCGGCGCCCGGCGTGAGCTCCGGCGAGGCCGTGGCGGCGATGGAGGAGCTCGCGAAGGAGCACCTGCCTCCGGGCTTCACGTTCGAGTGGACCGACCTCACCTATCAGCAGAAAAAGGAGGGGAACGCCGCCCTGATCGTCTTCCCGATCGCGGTACTGCTCGCCTTCCTGATTCTCGCCGCGCAGTACAACAGCTTCTCTCTCCCGTTCGCGGTCATGCTCGTCGTGCCGACCGTGCTCCTGTCGGCGCTCTTCGGCGTCTGGGTCACGGGCGGCGACAACAACATCTTCACGCAGATCGGCTTCATCGTCCTGGTCGGGCTGGCGACGAAAAACGCGATTCTCATCGTCGAGTTCGCGCGCACGCTCGAGCAGCAAGGTCGCGAGCCGAAAGAGGCGGTACTCGAAGCGAGCCGCCTGCGTCTCCGGCCGATCCTGATGACCTCGCTCGCGTTCATCATCGGCGTCGTCCCGCTCGTCTTCGCCAGCGGCGCGGGCGCCGAGATGCGCCATGCGATGGGCGTGGCGGTGTTCGCCGGCATGCTGGGCGTCACGCTTTTCGGATTGTTCCTAACTCCACTCTTCTACTACCTGATTCGTCGCGGCGCGTCGCGGCCCGTAGCGGCCGAAGTCGCCGAGGAGGTTCGTCATGCTGCGTAACATCGTTCTGTCCTTGTCACTCGTAACTCTCGCCGGCTCCGCTCTCGCGGCCAGCCGGTACACACCCCCCGTCACCGACGCGCCGAGGGCATTCGCGACGACCGTCGATGCGCTGAACGCGGAGCCGGTCGCGGAAGCGTCGTGGTGGACGCGCTTCGACGATCCTGCGTTGAACCAGCTCGTCGACGAGGCGCTTCGCTCGAATCACGACCTGCGTGAGGCGGTCACGCGAGTCGAGGCGGCGCGCGCAATTCGCTCCGAAGTGCGGCAGGCGTCGTTTCCGACGGGAAGCGTCGCCGTTGCGAACACGCACCTGAGCGTCGCGCGCGAAGGCGAGCGGGTGGCGTCGGCTGGTGTCGACGTCGGCTGGGAGATCGACCTCTTCGGCCGCGTCCGCAATCTGAAGCGCGGCGCCGAGGCGGAAGTCGGCAAGGCCGAGGCGCTTCTCGCGCAGACGCGCGTCGTGATCGCCGCGGAGGTGGTGCGCTCGTACTTCCTGCTCCGCGGCGCGAATGAGCGCATCGAGCTGCTGGAGCGCTATCGCGCCGACCAGGCTGAAGTGGTGTCGATCATCGAAGCGCGGGTGGAGGAAGGGGTCGACGACGAGGCGGATCTCGCCCGTGCGAGGACCGAGCTTGTCGGCGACATGCTCGCGCTCGCGAACGAAAGGCACAACGCTCGCGTGCTGCGCAACGCGCTCGCAGTACTGATCGGTGCGACACCGGGGCAGTGGCAGGCGCCGGAGGAAACGACGGACGCTGAGCTCTCGCTGCGTCCGATCGCGATCGGCGATCCGGCGGCGCTGCTGCAGCGGCGTCCCGACGTGCGCGCGGCGGAGCGGCAGCTCGCGGCGGAGACGGCCGGTATCGGCGTCGCGACCGCGGGCCTCTTCCCGCAGCTGAACCTGCGCGGCGTCTTCGGTTTCGTCGCGGGCACGTTCGGCAACCTCGGCAAGGCTTCCGGCGAAGCCTGGTCGGCCGGGCCCGTGCTGTCGTGGAACGTGTTCGACCTTGGCCGGGTGCGCGCGCAGATCCGGCGCGAGCGAGCGGAAGCCGAGGGCGCGCTCGTCGCGTACGAGCGGACCGTCCTGCGCGCGCTGGAAGATTCGGAGAACGCTTTCAGCTCGTTGGCGGCCGCGCAGGAGTCGCTCGGCGCGACCGACCTGCAGCTGCGCAACGCGCGCATCGCCGAAGAGCTCGTAGAGGTGCGATACGACGAAGGCGTCAGCAGCTACTTCGAACATCTCGATGCGCGCCGCGCGGCGGTTCGCGCCGAGATCGCACGGATCGACAGCATCGCCGCGCACCGGACCGCCACCGTCGACGTCTTCCGCGCGCTCGGAAGCGACCCGGCGGCGGCCGACTCCCGATGACGAGCTACGTTGAGCGCCACGTACGCTTGAGGCGTGTCCCGCAGAGCGGGATAGCCCCGGGTCGTTCCGCGAAGCGGGGCGACCCGGGGTCAGGTTTGCAGAACAGGTCCAGCACCCCGAAGGGGTGCATTCAGAGACGTCTGGCCTTCCATTCCGAAGGGATGGCGGAGAGTAGCCAGTGGCAAGCGAAGCGCCGCCACCGGGAGAGGATGAAATGAGGAGATTGCGCCCCGGAGGGGCGCCGGAGGAGTCGCGCGAGACAAGGCTCCGGCGCCCCTCCGGGGCGCGGGAGCGTTGCGGGTATCGCCCACCGGTGGCGGCGCGGCTTCGCCGCTTGCCACCGGCTACTCTCCGGCGTCCCTCCGGGACGACATCAAATGGCTTTGTGTGGAATCGAATTCGGCAACGCACGCCCTCACGCGGCCGTCGACCTCAGTGCCCGTCGTGCTTTGCTGGCGTCGCCGGCCCGCTCTTCCCGCACGAGCACTCGAGGCAGCCGTGCTCGGCGCAGGTGCCGCACGAGGTCTTCACCTGTTTTCGAAGCGCCTCGCGGGCGCGGAACACGCGCACCGAGGCGTTGTTAGGCGTGATGCCCGCCTCGGCGGCGAAGTCCTGGACCGGCGCGCCCTCCACGTCGACGCGCCGGATGGCCGCCTCGTATTCGGGCTTGAGCGTCGACGCAAGCCGTGAGACGCAGCCGCAGATCTCGTCGCGCAGCTCCGGAGGCGGCTCGGCCGAGCCGTCGAGCTCGCGCGCGAGCGATTCGAGCGCGCGATTGCGCGTGCCGCTGCGGCGATAGTGGTCGATCACCGCGTTGCGCAGCATCCGGTAGAACCAGGCCACGGAAGACGTCTCGTCGCGAACGTCCAGTTCCTTCTCCAGGCTCTTCACGAACGCGTCCTGAAGAATGTCCTCGGCGAGCGCGCGGTCGCCCAGGCGACGGTCGAGAAACGCCAGGAACTGCCGGTGGTTGTCGACCAGCTGAAGCGTGAGCTCGGGATTCATAGGGGGTGCTGGCTCCAAGTTTACGACGGTCGCCGGTCTCGAGGTAATCCCCGTCGTATCGTCTACACTCCTCAGGAATGAAAGGTCAGCGGCTTTTCGTACGTCCCTTTGAGCCAAGGGACCGTGAAACGCTCGAGGCTTTGCACGCCGCGGCGGGAGAGCCGCCCCTCGGGGATCTCGGCAGCGAGGATGGCCTGGTCGGGCGGCTGGCCGGGAGCACGGTCGCGTACCTTGCCTGGCGGCAGACACCGGCAGCAATGGAGATCACGCGGGTTCTCGTCGCGCCCGAGCTTCGACGCCTCGGGATCGGGAGGATGCTCCTCGGCGAGGCGGGAGCGATTGCGGCCGCCGGAGGCTCTGCCGAGCTTCGTGTGGCACAGGACTGCAAACTCGCGCGGTACTTCGAGGCCTCGGGATTCGTCGCAAGAGATGGATCGTTGCAGAAGACGATCCGCTGACTCGATGATGCGCCGAGCCCCACTGATCCTCATCGCCCTCGCGGCAATCGCGGGCGGTTGCAGGAGCCCGCAGCCGGCTCCCGGGCCGCCGGCCCCTTCTGCGCCGCCGCGGGCCGAGAGCCTGCCGAGCAGCATCGCCGAAGCGACGGCGCTTCGCGATGACCACGCGCGCCGGATTCGCGCGCTCTCTCACCTCACGCACTCGAGCGACGCAACGACGGCGCGCCACGCACGGGCGCTGCTCGCGCTCGACCGGGCGGCGACGGGAGACGCGCGCGCGGCGATTCCCCTTCTCGAAAGCGCGTCGCTGGAATCTCCGCTGCTCGCGCCGATCCTCCTGCTCGAGGCCGCGAAGGCGCGTGCCACGGCCGGCGACACCCGCGGCGCGCTGGACTCGGCGCGCGCCGTCTTCACGTCGTATCCCGAGAGCGGAGCCTCCGCCGAGGCGAGGATCATCGCGCCGGCGCTCGCATTGCGTGACGGCGATCCGTTCGAGGCCAACTCTCTTCTCGACGCCGCGCTCCGTGTCGCGGTCGACTCGTCGAGCGAGCCTCACCTCGTTGCGCTCGCGAGCGATCTCGAGGCCCAACACAGGCCCGATCTGGCGCTGCGCGTCCGCCGTCATGTCGTCGAGAAGTTCCCGCAGGGGCGACATCTCGAGCAGCTCTTTCCGCTCGTCCTGCACCCGGAGGGCGCGTCGTCGCCTTTCGGCACGATGACGGTCTCGCAACTCGCCACGTTGGCGGAACGCCTCGGACGCGCCGGACACGCGGACGAGGGACTCGAGCTCGTCGCCATCCTCCGTCGCCGTGGCGCGTCCGGCGCGGCTGGGGAGCGGGTTCGAATCGCGGCGGCGCGCCTGCACTTCCGCCTGCGCGAGTACGAGACGATGCTCGCGTTCTCGTTCGACGGCAAGTCTCCTTACCACTCCGAATTTCAGCTCATGCGCGCCCGCGCCCTCTGGCGCCTCGGCCGCGACGCGGAGTTCCTCCGCCTCGTCAACGACACGATCAAGCGCCCGCCATCGGCGGACGCCGACCTCGAGGCACGCGAGTTGCTTGCGCGCTATCACGCCGTCGAGCGCTCGGATCACGCGACCGCCGCAAAGATCCTCGGCGTGGTCGTGGCCCGCGGCTCGCTCGGCGGCCAGGGCGAGACACTCTGGGAGCTCGCCTGGCAACTTCTGCTCGCCGAGCGTCACGACGATGCCCTCGCCGCGCTCGAACGCTACATCAGGCAGTTTCACGATGCCGACTACACGGCGAACGCTCTCTTCTGGAAGGGAAAGCTCCTCGAGTCGCGCGGAGATATGGACGGTCGCGATGCCGCGTTTGCGACGCTGGTGAGAAAGCGCCCGTACGACTACTTCAGCTATCGCGCGCGCGCCATCGGCTCGCTCCCCGACGCCGCAGGGGATTCAATCGCCGACGCAAAGTCGTTTCCGGACGTCGCCTCCAGCCCCGTGCTCGCCGACATCCGCGTGGAACGCGCGCGCGAGCTGGCGACGCTCGCGCTTCACGATCGCGCGGCTCTCGAATGGAGCTCGCTCGCAGCGTCCTATCCCGCGGATCCGGCGGTGTCGTATCACTACGCCGACGCGCTCGCGCGGGCGGGCGAGGCGAATCTTGCGATCCAGATCCTGCTTCGCGACTTCCGCGACGTGGTCCGCCACGGCGCCCGCGACGTTCCTCCGCGCTTCTGGCAGATACTCTACCCGCGCGCGAACTGGAGCGAAATCACCACCGCCGCGGGGAAGCGCGCGCTCGATCCCTGGCTCGTGGCGGCCGTCATCAGACAGGAGAGCGCCTTCGAGCCCGCCGTAATCTCGGGAGCGGGTGCCGTCGGCCTCATGCAGATCATGCCGGAGCACGCCTCGCGCATCGCGTCGTCCGAGACGCCGGGGCGCGAGGTCGCACGCGACGAGCTCTTCGACCCGGCGACGAACATCGACCTCGGAACGATCGAGCTGCGCGCGCTCCTCGACCGGCTCGACGGCAACGACGTCCTCGCCGTCGCGTCGTACAACGCCGGCGAGACCGCGGTGCGCCGCTGGACCGCGCGCCGGAAGATCGAAGTCGACCTCGACCGCTTCATCGAGACCATCCCCTACGCCGAGACGCGGCTCTACGTGAAGATCGTCATGAAGAATCGCGAGGAGTACCGGCGAATTTACGGAGAGGGCGATCAGGCGCGAGGCGAGGGGCTTTGAGCAGGCGGTGACTCGTGTGGCGCAGGCACTCCTGCCTGCGCGTTGCCGAAGGCGACCTCGTCGGCGCGCATGGCCTCGTAGCCGAGCATCGGTATGCTCGGC
>JAMPYE010000086.1 GCA_023700825.1 Thermoanaerobaculia bacterium
CTATGACCTTTGACCTCTGACCTTTGACCTGCTTCCCGTTCTGCTACCATTCCGCCGGTACACACCCGCATGGCCGAGGCGCCGCCCAAGCTTCCGTTTCGCCACATCGCCGTCGAAGGTCCGATCGGCGTGGGCAAGACCTCGCTCGTCGACATGCTGGCGAAGCGCTTCCGGGGAACGAAGGTGCTCGAGGACGTCGAGAACCCCTTCCTCGACGAGTTCTACAAGGACAAGCGTGGCGCGGCGTTTCGCTGCCAGCTCTTCTTCCTGCTCTCGCGTTACGACCAACAGCAGAAGCTCGCGCAGCGCGACCTCTTTACCGAACTGATGATCTCGGACTACAGCTTTCCGAAGGACAAGATCTTCGCGTACCTCACGCTCGAGGACTCGGAATTGATGATCTACAACCGGCTCTACGACCTGCTCGTCGAGACGGTGCCTAAACCCGAGCTGGTCATTTACTTGCAGGGGAATCTCGAGACGCTCGTCCGCCGCATCCGGCGGCGGGGGCGCGACTACGAGAAGTCGATCTCGCCCGCGTATCTGAAAGAGCTGAGTGACGCGTACGCCCACTATTTTTATCGCTACGAGGACACCCCCCTGCTGGTCGTGAATACGAACGAGATCGACTTTGTTCACAAACCCGAACACTTCGAAGCGCTCGTCGAGCAGATCGCGCGCGCCCAGAAGGGGACGCAGTACTACGTACCGCTTGGATCCTGAGTAGACGGACCGAGACGGCGCGGGTGGAAGACAGCTGAAGACGCGGCCCGCCCCCGGGGCACCGCGCGCCACCGACGGCGATCCCGCAAGGCGGGACGTCAATCTGGTGGGGTCGACCTCTCTCGTTCGCTCGCCGCCTCCTCGAATCCGATGGAGGCTTTTTTGATGGGCGCTGAAACGAGGAAGAAGGTCACCGTCCCCGCCATCCGCGATGCGAAGGGCTCGCGCCGGATCGGCATGCTCACCGCCTACGACTACCCGTCGGCGCGCATGGTCGACCTGGCCGGAGCCGACATCACCCTCGTCGGCGACTCCCTCGGCATGGTGGTCCTCGGCTATCCCGACACGCTCAGCGTGACGATGGACGACATGCTCCACCACACGCGCGCCGTCGTGCGCGGCACGCAGAGTTCGCTCGTCGTCGGCGACATGCCCTACCTCTCGTATCACGTCTCGATCGAGGAGTCGGTCCGCAACGCCGGAGCATTCATCCGCGCCGGCGCCCAGGCGGTGAAGGTCGAAGGGGGGAAGCCGAGCCGGATTCGTGTCATTGACGCGATCCGCGACGCGGAGATCCCGGTCATGGGGCACATCGGCCTGACGCCGCAGTCGGTCAACGACATCGGCGGGTTCAAGGTTCAGGGAAAGGACGCCGACGCTGCGAAGCGGCTTTTCGACGAGGCGGCGGCGCTCGAAGAGGCCGGCTGCTTCTCGCTCGTTCTCGAGTGCGTGCCGGCGGAGATCGCCGCGTACATCACCGAGAGCGTGAAGATCCCGACCATTGGCATCGGCGCTGGGCCGGCCTGCGACGGCCAGGTTCTCGTCTACCACGACATCCTCGGCCTGTTCGAGGGTTTCAAGCCGAAGTTCGTGCGACGCTACGCGTCGCTCGAGGGCGAGATCGTGACGGCGCTGTCGCACTACCTGGAGGACGTGCGCGAGGGCCGCTTCCCCGACGTCGAGACCGAGTCGTTCCACGTCGCGGACCGTGCTGAGCTTCGCGCGCTCTACGGAGAGAAGGCTCCGATTCGCGTCGCGAAGGGGTGACGGCAAGTCGATGAGGATCTGCCGGTCGATCGAAGAGATCCGTGACGCGGTCGTCGCGGCGCGCCGCGGCGGCGCGCGCGTCGGCTTCGTGCCGACGATGGGATTCCTCCACGAGGGACATCTCTCGCTGGTCGATCTTGCGCGCGCGAGCGGCTGCGGCTTCGTCGCGGTCTCGATTTTCGTCAACCCGACGCAGTTCGGGCCTAACGAAGATTTCGCGCGCTACCCGCGCGACGAGGCGCGCGACATCGGGTTGCTCGAGGCACGCGGCGTCGACGTACTGTTCCTGCCTCCGGTCGAGGTGGTCTATCCTGCGGGGCACACGACGCGTGTCACGGTCGCGGGGGTGAGCGAGCCGCTCGAAGGCGAGCGCAGGCCCGGCCATTTCGAAGGCGTCGCGACCGTGGTGCTCAAGCTCTTCAACGTCGTCCAGCCCGACGTCGCTGCGTTCGGGCACAAGGACGCGCAGCAGTGCGCGGTCATCGCGCGGATGGTCCGGGACCTCGACGTGCCGGTGGAACTCGTCTTCGCCGAGACGACGCGGGAGCGTGACGGCCTCGCGATGTCGTCGCGCAACGCGTATCTCGCCGCGGAGGAACGCGCGCAGGCGCCGCGATTCCGCGAGGCGCTCGACGCTGGAGTCGCCGCGATCCGGCGAGGCGCGTCGACCGCGGAAGCCGAGGCCGCGATGGTCGCGTCGCTCGCCTCGCATCCCGCGTTCGAGATCGACTATCTGCGCATCGTCGATCCCGGGACCTTTCGCACAACCGAGGAGCGCGATCGCGAGTTGCTGGCGGTCGGCGCGGTTAGGCTCGGCCGGACCCGGCTCATCGACAACCTCAGAATCAAGCCGCTCGCGACGGAAGCGTCCGTGCAGCCGCGCGAGGCCGTTCAGTCCAGATCAAACGAGGAACGCTCATGACCCGCTTCTTTCTCCGATGCAAGATCCACCGTGCCACGGTCACTGAGGCCAATGTCGACTACGAAGGCTCGATCACGATCGACCGGGATCTGCTCGACGTCGCAGGGCTCCAGCCTTACGAGAAGGTCGAGATCTACAACGTGACGCGAGGGACGCGGTTCGAGACCTACGCGATCGAAGGTGAGGCGGGCGCGGGCGAGATCTGCGTGAACGGCGCCGCGGCTCACCTGGTCGAGGTCGGCGATCTCGTCATCATCGCCTGCTACTGCGCGCTCGAGCCGAAAGAGGTCGCCGGCCACCGGCCGACGCTCGTCTTCGTCGACCGGCGGAACAGGATCAGGACGATCAAGCACGCGGAGACCGCGAAGACCGTCACGGTCTGACCTGCCGTGCAGCAGATGAGAAAACCCCTATCAAACGATAGGGGTTTTTGATAAGAAGTCGATGCCGTATGCACATCCTCGCGGCAGTTTTGGCCCTGCTGCTTCTGGTGATCGTGCTTTCGCCGATCGTGATGGGACGGTTTCGTCTCGCGCGGCGCGAGCGGGCGGTGCACCTCGGCGGAAGCTGTCACTGGTACGCGAACTACGACGAGGAGCTCCGCTACGAGCCTCGTTCGGGTGCGGACATCGTCAGGGTCCTTCGCGACGACGTGCTGCGCCGCGGTTACGCGCCGACCTCGGAGGTCCAGGTCGTCCCGAGAACATTCCGTCATCGGGTTCCCGGAGACTCGAAGATCCGTCTTTGGAAGAACGGTGACGTGGCCTCACCGCCGCTCTGGCTCTGCGAATGGGCCATGAATCCGGTGAGGGTCTCGATCGGCGTGGGTGATCGCGAGAGTGTGGCTGGAGTCGAGAGCGGGCGCGTTCCGACCGTGGCGGAATTTCCGCCGGCCGCTTCTCCGCCGACGCTTGATCCGGGCGAATGGGCAGCAGATCTCCCGAGCGCGCTGTCTCCGGTCGACGGGTTAGGCTTGGAGGGCCCGCCGGCTGCGCTTGCGGAGCCTCTCGAGGAGACTCGAGTCGCGGACGAAGCGGCAAGCGGCGACGATGCTCCGCCGGGTGACGTCGCCGACGAAACGGATGGCCGCGGCAAGGTGGAGTTTCATCAGTCCGCCGGTGCGGGTTCGAGCGTGCCGGAGGGCGCCACGTCAGATGTGGAAGGTCGCCGACGCTCGAGGAGACGCCGCCGTCGGCGATAGGCCGCGGCCGGACTGCCGGTGCACCTCGCGAGTTGCGGTCTCTGGCCGCGCCGCGCTACTTCTTGCCTGGCTTCTCCGGCTTTGGCTTCCATTCGCTGGCGAGGCGCTGGGCTTCGGCGATCTGCTCGGCAGTCATGCTCGAGGCAGCATTATCGCGAGTGAACGTAGCGATCCCGATTCGGTGATCACCGGGAGCGAATTGTGTCGTGGCGAGATAGGACCACAAGTAGGCCTGGACGTAGTCCCGCGGAACGCCCCGGCCGGTTGTGTAAGCTGCAGCGAGGTCCAACTGCGCAGCGGCAAAACCCTGTTCAGCGGAGCGAAGCAGCCACTTTGCCGCTTCGACCGGGTCCTCGGGGACACCCTTGCCCATGTTGTATGAACTCCCTACGAAAAACTGCGCCCTGCGGTGTCCCTGCTCGGCGGCGCGGAGCATCCAACTTGCACCTGCCGTTTCATCTGGCGGGACACCTTCGCCACCGCGGTACATCATCCCGAGTAGGAACTGCGCATCAGCACTGCCTTTGTCGGCGAGGGGGCGAACGAGGCGGAGCGCAGTCGCATAGTCCTGTTTGCCGTAAGCGGCAATCGCATCGGACACGGTCTCCGCAGTGGCTGAAATGCCGGCGAGAATCGCGAGAAACGCCAGAAGTGAGATGCGCGAGGATCGGATCATGCGGGCCTCCCCAACCGAACATACGCCAGGGCTGCGGCAATAGATATGGCGGCTGGCGTTTGCCTAGCGAGATCGATACTCGACGTTACTCGTTCCGGCGCCAGATTCTCCGAGGCTGGCTGTGGCGGGAGGGCTCGAACCTCCAACCTACGGATTAACAATCCGCCGCTCTACCAGTTGAGCTACACCACAGTACCCGCGTTCGGGCCGCGTCCGTCGGAAGCCGGGGAGGCTACCACGGCCTCGAATTGCGCGACAACCCGGCAATTCCGGTGGGCGGGCGGGGGGACGGTATGATGGCGTCCACGATGGTCGAGGCGGGCGCTCGCGGTCCGGATCGGAGAGACGTGGCCCTCTCCGCCGCGCTCTTCGCGTTGCTCTTCGCGATCTACGCGGCGGGCGCCTGTCGAACGATCTACGTCGGCGACAGCGGCGAGCTGCTCACCGCCGTGCACGTGCTCGGCATTCCCCATCCCTCGGGATATCCGCTCTACGTCCTCCTCGGAAAGCTCTGGACTCTGCTGGTTCCGCTCGGCTCGGTCGCGTGGGAGATGAGCATCTTCAGCGGTGCATGTGCGGCCGGGGCGTGCGCTCTGCTGTTCGTCGCGGCGCGTGAGAGCGGATGCGGGCGGGTTGCCGCGCTCCTTTCGGCCGGCTCGCTCGCGTTCGCTCCAAGCTACTGGCTCGAAGCAAACACGCAGCGGGTCTACGCGCTCAACGCGCTCTTCGTCGTGCTCGCACTGCGCATCGCGCTGCGGTGGTACCGCGATCGCGTGTCGCGGGATCTCGTTCTCGCGATGTTCGTCGCCGGCGTGGGCGCGACGAATCACACGTTCATGGGGTTCGTCGGGATGGCGATCGCGGTTTTCGCCCCGTCGGTCGCCCCGTCGCTATTCAGGAAGCCGAAGCTGGTGGCGGCTTGCGGCGGGGCGTTCTTCGCGGGGCTTCTCGTCTATCTCTATCTCCCGATCCGTTCGCGGTTCGAGCCGGTGCTCGACTGGGGTGACCCGGAAACGCCGCGGGCGCTGCTCGACGTCGTGCTGCGTCGCGACTTCTGGATACGGCGCTGGTACGAGTCCCCGATGGACTTCGTGACGGTCGGCCGGGACTTCCTGTCGGGCGTCGCCTGGGAGACGGGATGGGTAGTGCTGCCACTCGCAGGGATCGCGCTCGTGTCGGTGAGGCGCTTTCGCGGAGCCGTCGGGCTGCCGCTGCTGATCCTCGTGGCGAACCTGCTCGCGCTCACGATTCATGGCTCGTACTACGACATCTTCGTCTGGCACCGCTACTACATTCCAGGCTACGCGATGGTGGCCTTTCTCGCGGCGCTGGGGATGGAGGCAGTGACCGCGAGGATCGACCGGCGCTTGCTCGCGGCTGTGCTCCTCGCTCCACTCGTCATGCTCGTCGCCGGTTATCCGCGACACGACCTGTCGCGCTATCGAATCGCGGAGGACTACTCGTCGAAGCTGCTGGCGTCGCTCCCGCCCGGAGCGAAGCTCCTCGCCACGGACGACAACATCCTGTTCGTGCTGCTCTACCTGCTTCACGTGGAGCAGGTGCGCCCGGACGTGGAGTTGATCCTGCAGGGAGTCGACCAGGCCAAGCCGAACCTTGCGTTCAATCCCGACTACGACGCGGTGTACTTCGCCCACGATCCGCGCTGGAACGTCGGCGGGCTAGAGATCGTGCCCGTGGGACTTGGATACCGAGCGTTCCGCACAGGAAGCCCGCATCCGGCGCCGTCGATGCCGGCGGAGATCGACGGAGAAAGAGACGAGGGCGTGCCGAAGGACTTCCTCACCCGAAACCTGCTCGCGAACTATCACTTCATGGAGGCAGTCTCGTTCGAGAGGCTGGAGTGGCCCCGGGCGAATCGGGCGCTGGAGCGAGCCCTCGAGGCGGCTCCGCGGAGCGACATCGTCGCGCACAACGTCGGGTTGATCTACGCGAGGAACGGCTGGTTCGACGAAGGGCTGAAAGCGTACGGGCGCTGTCATGCGATCAACCCGCGCGGGCTGATTCAGGGACTGAAGTCAGAGCGACCGGACGAAAAAGGCCGCGTCTCCTGCGGCGATGCTGCCGAACAGCTTCGTGAGCTGCGCGACCGGATCCGGAGGCTCGAGGAGTCGATCGTGGTGGATCCGGCCTTTCCAGCCGTACCGCGGGGTTCGGAGGCATGGGAACTCGGGATCGCAGCTCGTCTCGATGCTCTCGGCGAACCGGTCGCGGCTCGAGGGCACCGACTTCGCGCGGTCCTCGCGCCGCGGTGAGGGTTGTTCGCTCGCCAGCTCAGGGCGTATGATCACCGTGCTCAAATCAAAAGAACACCCCCGCCTCGAAGGCGCGGTTCGCCGGAGGTATCCCATGCGGAACAGAATCTTCGCTTTGACTGCCGTGGTCGTGTTTGGCGCGGTTGCTGCGTTTGCACAGGCCCCGACTCCAGTCGGCGGGGAGTTGTTTGTCGGCTCGTACCCAGGATATCCGCGCCAGATCGGTGCTGACGTCGACGGTTCGGGCAATTTCGTCGTCGCCTGGTACAAATCGAACCTCGACACCGGCGTGAAGGCCCGACAGTTCACTTCGGCTGGCGTCGGAGGTGCGGAGATTGCCATCAACTCGTACCCCGCCTCGAGCAACGTGGTCGATGTCTCGGCGGCTGAAAGCGGCAACTTTGCGGTGGTGTGGAGCGGTAACGACCCGGCCAGCAATCCCGCAACGAACGTCAGGGTGTTCAACTCGGGCGGGTCGTCGATCGTCGGTCCCCTTGCACTTGGTTACCTGAACCCCAGCGACGCGGCGGTCGCGATGAACCGAACGACTGGCGACTTCGTCGTGGCCTGGGTCGATTCCATGGGTGGGGGCGTCCAGAAGTTCGACAGCGCCGGGACGCCCGTGGGACCGCAGGGCAGCTTCGGTTTCATGCCCTCCAAGGTCGAGGTGGCGATGGATTCCACCGGCAACTTCGTGGTTGCCTGGGACAATTTCTACGGGGTTTACGGCTCGAGTTTCGATTCGGCCGGGGCGTCGGTCGATCCTCAGTTCACGGTCAGTGCGAGCGGTTACGGTCAGCCGAGCGTGGCTCCCGTCGGCGCAGGGAACTTCGTCGTCGCGTGGGTCGACAGCCCGTTTTGCGGTCAGGACGAGATCAAGGCCCGGCTTTTCGCCGCAGACGGCACGGCTCTCTCCGGTGAGATTCCCGTCGACGAGCAACCTCCGGGCAGCTTCGGCGGTCCGAGCGTGACAGGAAACGCCGCGAGCTTCGTCGTGGCCTGGGACAGTTTTGGCGGTTACGCATGCAAGGTGCTTCCCTCGCCCGAGCAGGATGGGTCGGGCACGGCGATCGTCGCGCGCCTGTTCGACTCGGGCGGGTCACCGCTGAGCAGCGAGTTCATCGTGAACACGTACACCACCGGTTACCAGCGGTCCCCTGCCGTGGGGATGAACTCTGCCGGCCAGTTCATCGTGGGCTGGGCCAACGGCGGCTCGTATCCGAATGACGTCCGCGTCCAGGCCTTCGCCGCGGCTCCTCCGGAGATCACGGTCAGTGACGTCGCAGTGCTCGAGGGCGACGCGGGCACGGTCAATGCAGTCTTCACCGTGACCCTGACGCCTGCGAGCGCCGGGACCGTTACGGTCGACTATGCGACGGCGAACGGAACGGCGACGGCGGGCTCGGACTACACCGCGCTCTCCTCGACGACGCTGACCTTCCTCGCGGGCGAGACCTCGAAGCAGGTCATGGTCTCCGTCACTGGAGATACGACCACCGAAACGAACGAGACCTTCTTCCTGAACTTGTCGAACCCGACGAACGCGACGATCCTGGATCCTCAGGGGCTTGGGACCATCACCGACGACGATGCGGTCGTCTGCGGCACCGGGGCGGCGACGAATCTCTCGCCGTCGGGCGGCGAGGTGGCGAGTCCGGTGACATTCAGCTGGACCGGGGTGAGTTCGGCGAGCTTCTACGAAGTCTACGTGGGGGTCAACGGCGGTCCGCTTACGCTGCTCGGACTGACGCGCGACACGACGCTGACGAAGCCGGTGAGCCCCGGCGCGATCGAGTGGCAGGTGGTCACGGAGTTCGGCACGGGATGCCGTTCGTCGCGGTCTGCGATCGCGAGTGTGACGGTGACCGGGCCGCCTCCGCCTCCGCCACCACCACCTCCGGCCTGCGGCATCTCCGAGAAGCCGCTGCCGTCGGTGGTGGCTGAGTCGACGACGGGTGAGTCGTACAAGCTGAGCTGGACCGCGGTGACGGGCGCGTCGACCTACCAGGTGCAGGAATCGCTAAACGCGAGCTTCGCGGACGCATCCACGTTCAGCGTTACCGGGCTGTCGATCAACTTCAAGCATCCGGGCATCGAGACGGCGACGCCCTACCACTATCGGATCCGCGCGGTGGCCGATTGTGACAGCACCAAGTTCGGGCCGTATTCGACCATCATTCGTGTGGTGACGCTGCCCAAGCCGATGCCATCGTCGACGAACCCGCAGGTGGTGACGGAGTTCGGGAACCAGGAGCTGGTGTCGACGCAGCTGTTCATCCCCGGTTTTGGCGCGAGTGCGAAGCGTGGGCCGTTGGCGGCGAGCTTCACGGTGTCGTCGAACGAGCTGTGGCTCACGCCGAATCCGGTGCAAGGGGAGCTGCCTCCGGGAGGCGCGACGGTCGAGCTCGTGGCGGATCCGACGAAGCTCGAGCTGGGCGCGAACATGGCGACGATCACGGTGACGCGGAACGACGGCCTCGGCAGGACGACGATGGGCTCGTCGACGTCGTCGGTGCCGGTGTCGGTTAGCCTGGTAGCGCCCATCACGCCGCTGGGCAAGGTGACGGGGCCGCCGGCGAACACGCTGTTCATTCCGGCGGTGGCGAACGTCGGCGGGATCGACTCGAGGTGGCTCTCGGACGTGCGCATCAGCAACGCCGCGAACACGTCGATCCAGTACCAGCTCACGTTCACTGCGACCGAGAAGGACGGGACGGTCGAGGGGAAGAAGACGGGATACACGATCCGCCCCGGCCAGACCGTGGCGATGGACGACATCGTCAGGCAGTGGTTCGGGTTCGGTGACCTGGCGGACGGGACCAACGGGACGCTCGAGATCCGGCCGTTGAACTTCCAGGGGAAGGGTGCGGATCCGGAGGCGGCTCTGGCGGCGACCGTGGCGACCTCGCGAACCTACACGCGCGACGCGAACTCGCTCGCCTCGTTCGGGCAGCTCATGCCGTCGGTGCCGTTCTCGAGCTTCATCGGCTCGACGTTGCCAGGGGCGCGGCTGTCGATGCAGCAGGTTTCGCAGAACCAGTTCGCGAGGACGAACATCGGGCTCGTCGAGGGCGCGGGCAAGCCGGTCAACGTGATGCTCACGGTATTCGACCGGCTTGGAACGCAGCTCGGACAGTTCCCCGTCGCGCTGCTCGCGGGCGAGCACCGACAGCTCAACCAGTTGTTGGCGCTGAACAACATTTCCGTCGTCGACGGACGCGTGGAGGCGACGGTGACCGGTGGCGACGGGTCGATCACGGCGTACGCGTCGGTCGTCTCGTCCGGGACGGGAGACCCGACGCTCGTTCGCGGGATCGACCCGCGCACGATCAGCGCGAGCAAGTACGTGCTCGCCGGGGTGGCGGACCTGTCGAACGGCGGCGCGAACTGGCGCTCGGACGTGCGCATCTTCAACGGGAGCGGGGTCGCGCAGCTGGCGGATCTCTACTTCTACCCGCAGGGGTCGACTACGCCGGTCGGGCCGTTCGCGGTGACGATCGGGCCGAACGAGGTGAAGGTGCTCGAGGGCGTCGTGAAGACGCAGTTCGGGCTGGAGAACACGGGCGGGGCGATGCACGTCGTTACGCCTAACAACAGCTCGCTGGTGATCACGGGCGAGACGTTCGACGTGAACGAGGACGGCAAGTACGGGCAGACGATCCCGAGCGTGACGTTGGCCGAGGCGGTGGGAACGACGGATCGTGCCCTGCAGGTGCTGCAGCTCGAGGACTCGGCGCAGTACAGGACGAACCTGGGGCTGGCAGAGCTGACTGGCAAGCCGGCGACGGTGAGGGTGCAGCTGATCATCCCGCTGTCGCTGTCGGCGCCGGGGATGACGGTGGAGCTCGGAGCCAACGAGTTCAAGCAGCTCAACGGCGTGATCCGGACGCTCGCGGGGCGCGACGTCTACAACGCGCGCATCTCGGTGAAGGTCACCGGGGGAGAGGGCAGGATCCTGGCGTACGGCTCGGTCGTCGACAACGAGACGCTCGACGCCACCTACGTGCCGGGCCAGTAGCACGACCACTCGATTTCAACCGGGCGGGGCGCGTGACGAACGCGCCCCGCTCTTTTTTGATCGTCACTTCCTCACGCTACAATGAGCCCTCACATGAAGCGCCTTCTCTCGTCCCTCGTCGTGCTCTCGCTCGTCCTCTTTTCCTGCCATCGCGAGCCTGCCTCGTCGCGCGTGATCGTGCTCGCGATCGACGGCGTCGACCCGCACACGGTCGATCTGCTGATGTCGGAAGGGAGGATGCCGAATTTCGCGAAGATGAGGCGGGAAGGCGCCTACGCTCCCCTGACGAGCGAGTTGCCGCTGCTGAGCCCGGTCGTCTGGACGACCGTGGCGACCGGCAAGCGCCCCGACCAGCATCGCATCGGCCACTTCACCGCAGTCAATCCGCAGACCGGAGAGCAGTTGCCGGTGACGAGCCAGATGCGCAAGGCGAAGGCACTCTGGAACATCCTCTCCGAGGCGAAGAAGAGCGTTGCGGTCGCCGGCTGGTGGGCGACGTGGCCCGCGGAATCGGTCAACGGCGCCATCGTGAGCGACCACCTCGCGTATCACTTCCTCTTCAAGGAGGGGGTGACGGGAGGCGCCGCGGATGCGACGGGGAAGACCTATCCCCCGGAGTTGCTTTCCGAAGTGACGCCCCTGGTCGTAAGGCCGCAGGGCGTCGGGCTCGATGTCGTGCGGCGATACCTCGACGTGACGCAGGCGGAGCTCGACCGCCCGTTCGATTTTCACGACCGCGTCGGGCACTTTCGCTGGGCGTGGGGAACCTCCGAGACCTACAGGAAGATCGGGCTCCATCTCTGGGAGTCTCGCAAACCCGACGTGCTGATGGTGTACATCGAAGGGGTCGATTCGACGTCGCACCTGTTCGGCCATCTCTTCCGCGCGAGCGGGCTCGCGGGAGATCTCGCTGACCAGCAGTCGAAGTACGGGCGGGCGGTCGAGGAGATGTACGTTCACATCGACGCGATGGTGGGCGAGTACATGAAGGCGATGGACGATCGCACGACTCTCGTCGTTCTGTCCGACCACGGCTTCGAGCTGGGCAAGCTGCCTGACGATCCGACGATGACGCAGGAGATGACGCGAGTCAGCGAGAAGTTCCATCGCCTGCGCGGAATCCTCTACATGTACGGCCACGGTGTGCGGAGGA